>MZGO01000006.1 GCA_002084985.1 Thermotoga sp. 4484_232
GATGATGAACTCAAGAACCTTCTTGAGGAGAAGAAAAAACAGCTCATGGAGTTAAGGTTTCAACTCGCTATGGGACAGCTCAGGAACACATCCCTCATAAAGATGACGAAAAGAGATATAGCAAGGATAAAAACGATCTTGAGGGAGAGAGAACTGGGAATAAGGAGGTAGTTCGACATGCCGAAGAAGAGGATGGTTGGAGTTGTTGTCAGCGACAAGATGGATAAAACCGTTGTGGTTGCTGTTGAAAGACTGGTTCAACATCCAAGATACAAAAAGTATATAAGAAGAACGAAAAAATACCATGTTCACGATGAAAGAAATGAATGCAGAGTGGGAGATGTCGTTGAAATAGAAGAGACAAGGCCACTGAGCAAAACGAAAAGGTGGAGGGTTATAAGAATCATTAAAAAAGAAGCCGTTCCAGAAATTCCGGAGAAGAAAGCTGAAGAAGGAGGGGAGGAATTATGATCCAGCAAGAGACGTACTTGAATGTTGCTGACAACTCGGGTGCTAAAAAGTTAAGGGTTATTCGAGTTCTTGGTGGCTCCCATAAAAAGTATGGGACTATAGGAGATGTGGTGGTGTGTTCTGTAAGAGATGCTGTACCCAACTCAGATATAAAGAAAGGAGAAGTAGTAAAAGCTGTTATAGTCAGGACAAAAAAAGAAATAAGAAGAAGGGATGGGACTTACATTCGTTTCGATGATAATGCAGCAGTCATCATAGATAGGTTCAATGAACCCAAAGGAACCAGAATCTTCGGGCCGGTTGCTAGAGAACTCAGAGAAAAAGGATTCATGAAGATAATTTCTCTGGCTCCAGAAGTTCTTTGAGAAGGTGGTGATGATGATGGCGTTGAAGATAAAGAGAGGAGATCTGGTCGAGGTTATTTCTGGGAAGGATAAAGGAAAGAGAGGGAAGGTGTTGAGAGTAATACCAAGAGAGAGAAAGGTCATCGTTGAAGGAGTTAACATGGTCAAAAGACATCAAAGACCCATACCGCAACTCAGGGAAGGTGGAATCATAGAGAGGGAAGCTCCCATTTACATAAGCAAAGTCATGGTTGTCTGTCCGAACTGTGACAGAAGAACCAGGGTCGGTTTCAAAGTACTGGAGAATGGTGATAAAGTAAGGTACTGTAAAAAATGTGGGGAGATAATAGATACGGAGTAAAGGAGGAATCGAGAAAATGGGATACGATTACGTTCCTTTGAAAGAAAAATACATTAAAGAAATTGTTCCAACTCTCATGAAAGAATTTGGTTACAAGAATATCCATCAGGTACCGAAACTGGAAAAGATCGTCATAAACATGGGAATCGGTGAAGGGGCGAGAAATCCGGATATGATAGAAAAGCACGCAAACGAACTCATGTTGATAACAGGTCAAAAACCTATTGTCACGAGAGCGAGAAAGAGTATATCGAATTTCAAGATAAGAAAGGGAATGACGATAGGACTCAAAGTTACCCTCAGAGGAGCTAGGATGTACAACTTCCTTTACAAGTTGATAAGTATCGTTTTACCCAAAGTGAGGGATTTCAGAGGATTGAACCCGAATTCTTTCGATGGTAGAGGGAACTACAGTTTTGGCCTGTCAGAGCAACTGGTCTTTCCAGAAGTTTCACCTGATGAGGTTAGTAGAATCCAGGGAATGGACATCACGATTGTCACAACAGCGAAAACAGATGAAGAAGCCAAAAGGCTTCTGGAACTCTTCGGTATGCCCTTCAGAAGAGATTGATGGAGGTGAAATAGATGGCGAAGAAAGCTATGGTTGAAAGGTGGAAAAAACCTAAAAAGTACAAGGTGAGAGAGTACACAAGGTGTAAGATATGCGGAAGACCAAGATCCGTGTACAGGGAATTCGGCATATGCAGAGTATGTTTCAGAAAAATGGCTCTAGAAGGGAAACTGCCAGGTGTCAAGAAAGCGAGTTGGTAAAGGAGGGATACGTTGTGTGGAGTGATCCCATTGCTGATATGCTAACCCGTATAAGAAACGCGAACATGGTTTTCAAAGAATACGTTGATATACCCGCTTCCAACTTGAAGAAAGCAATATGTGAGATCCTTAAAAGGGAAGGGTACATAAAGGACTACAAATACATTGAGGATGGCAGGCAGGGTATCCTTAGGGTTTATTTGAAATATAAAGGAACTAGAAGGAATAGAAAAAGGGTCATCCATGGAATAGTCAGGGTCTCTCACACCGGGAGAAGGATATACGTTGGGAAGAGGGAGATACCAAAAGTTAAAAACGGACTTGGTATAGCGATATTAACGACTTCCAAAGGTGTTCTGACAGATAAGGAAGCGAGAGAATTGGGAGTTGGGGGAGAGGTTATCGCTTACATATGGTGAGGAGGTGTCTGAGGTGTCGAGACTCGCAAAAAAGCCCTTAGAGATACCAAAAGGTGTGGAAGTTAAGATAGAAGACGGTTACGTGAGGGTGAAAGGACCCAAGGGAGAACTCAGACAGGAAATACTCCCTTACACAAAAGTGGAGATAGAGGATGAAAAGGTTTGGGTGAGGCCAAAAGAAGAGGATATAAGGAGAAAAGCTGATTGGAATAAAGTTAAGATGTTTCAAGGAACCATGTGGGCTTTGATAAGGAACATGATACACGGCGTTTCTCAAGGGTACAGAAAAGAGCTTGAAATAGTTGGAATAGGTTATAGAGCTCAAATGCAGGGGACCAAGGTTTCTCTTCAACTCGGTTACGCTCATCCTATCGTTTTAGAACCTCCAGAAGGTGTTAAAGTTGAAGTCCCCGCTCCGAACAGAATCATCGTCAGTGGTATAGATAAACAGAAAGTAGGACAATTTGCAGCTGAAATAAGGTCATGGAAACCTCCCAACATATACACGGGAAAGGGAATTCGCTATGTAGGAGAAGTGGTCAGGCAGAAGCAAGGTAAGAAGGCTTGAAGGAGGTAATGGGAGATGATAAAAAAGGAGAGCAAAAATGAGAGAAGACTCAGAAGACATAGAAGGGTCAGAAAGAAAGTGTTTGGAACACCAGAGCGCCCAAGATTGTGTGTGTTCAGAAGTAACAAGCATATTTATGCACAAATAATAGACGATACCATAGGACATACTCTAGTTTCGGCATCCACACTGGACCCCGAGTTGAGGGAGAAGTTGCAAAAAACGTGGAATAAGGAGGCGGCAAGGGAGGTTGGAAAGTTGATAGCCAGGAGGGCACTTGAAAAAGGAATTAAAAAAGTCGTTTTCGATAGAGGTGGTTACAAATATCACGGTAGAGTGAAGGAACTCGCAGAAGGTGCTAGAGAAGGCGGACTCGTGTTTTGAGGGAGGTGTGATGCGAATGACGGATCAGGTCGGCCAGGTATCGGAAGAAATAAAAGAAACGTATGAGGATTTCGAGGAAAAGGTCATAGAGATTAGAAGAACTGCCAAGGTTACAAAGGGTGGGAAAAACTTGAGCTTCAGGGCTGTCGTGGTTGTAGGAAACAGAAAGGGAAAGGTGGGGCTCGGTATCGGCAAAGCCAGGGAAGTACCTGATGCTATAAGAAAAGCTATAGCCGACGCCAAAAAGAATTTGATAGAGGTTCCCATATACAACGGTACGATCCCACATGATGTTGTCGGAAGGCAAGATGCCTCAAAGGTTCTCCTAAAACCTGCAGCGATGGGAACAGGTATAATCGCTGGTGGGACGGTTCGATCTGTTGTTGAACTTGCGGGTATTCAGAACATTCTGACGAAGTCACTTGGCTCCACGAATCCTCTGAACCTGGCAAGAGCCACCATAAACGGTCTGAAGAATCTTCTCTCTGTTAAGAAAGTCGCTGAACTAAGGGATATCTCTCCTGGAGAGGTAATAAAGGGAGTAAAGAAGGAGGGTTGAGAATGACAAAGAAACTCAAGATAACCCTTGTAAAAAGTCCTATAGGTTATTCCAGGGATCAGAAAGATACGGTTAAAAGACTTGGACTGAGAAAACTCAACCAAATCGTTATCAAAGATGATGTACCTCAGATAAGAGGGATGATTAGAAAAGTGAAACACCTTCTTAAAGTTGAGGAAATAGATGTGGAAGATGAAGGGGGTATGAAAGGATGAGATTGGAGGATCTCAGACCTTCACCTGGCGCTATGAAAAAAAGGAAACGGTTGGGAAGAGGTCCTGGCTCTGGACATGGTAAGACGAGTGGAAGGGGTCATAAAGGTCAGAAAAGTAGGGGCAGTGGAAAAGTCCACCTCTGGTTTGAAGGAGGACAGACTCCGCTTCATAGAAGGCTCCCAAAAAGGGGTTTCAAGAACATAAATAGAAAAGAATACGCTGTTGTGAATGTGAAAACACTCGATGAAAGGTTTGAATCCCACGAGGAAGTGACACCTGAGAAACTACTGGAAATGGGCATAGTGAAGGATCTAAAAGATGGATTGAAGGTTCTAGGAGATGGTGAGATAACGAAACCTTTGATAGTCAAGGCCCATGCATTCAGTGAAACTGCGAGGAAGAAAATAGAAGCAGTGGGCGGTAAAGCAGAGGTGGTATGATATGTGGAAAGCATTGAGAAATGCTTTCAAAATACCTGAACTCAGAGAAAGGATCATATTTACATTGCTTGCTCTCATAATTTTCAGGTTGGGGATATACATCCCTATACCCGGTATAAACCTGGAAGCTTGGGGAGAGGTTTTCAAAAAGTTCGGTGAAGGAGCTCCAGGGGGTATCATAAGCTTTTACGATGTTTTCACGGGAGGGGCCCTTCGAAACTTTTCCATTTTTGCAATGAGTGTCACACCTTATATAAACGCTGCGATCATTCTTCAACTTTTGTCTTCCGTCATACCATCTATAAAGGAGATGTTGAGGGAAGGTGAGGAGGGAAGGAAAAAGTTTGCAAGATACACGAGAAATTTGACGGTGGTTCTTGCTGCGTTCCAGGCGTTCATAATCTCCTTCGGCCTTGTACGCCAGAATCCTGATATATTGACAATGGGTGTTTCAATGGGATTATTTCTGATAATGGCAACAGTCTCCCTTGTTGCAGGAACTATGTTTTTGCTCTGGCTTGGTGAGAGGATAACAGAAAAAGGAATAGGAAACGGTATATCGGTTCTGATATTTGCGGGTATAGTTGCAAGATATCCAACTTATTTCGGTAGAGCCGTTATAGGTGGCTTGAATGTGCTAGAATGGGTGTTCTTGATAGTTATAGCTCTCATAACGGTTGTGGGGATAATATTCGTCCAGCAGGCAGAAAGAAGAGTAAGCATTCAGTACGCTCACAGAGTTTCTGGGAGAAGGATCTACGGTGGGGCTTCAACTTACATTCCCATAAGGGTCAATCAGGGAGGAGTCATACCAATAATCTTTGCAAGTGCCATCGTTTCACTTCCTGCAGCCATTGCTCAGATGATGAAGAGCGAGACCCTTTCAAGACTCTTTGGAGCCAGATCACCACTCTACTTAACTGTCTACGGTCTTTTGGTGTTCTTCTTCACGTACTTCTACAGTGTGGTTGTCTTCGACCCACATGATGTTGCTCAAAACATACAAAAATACGGAGGGTACATACCAGGAATAAGACCTGGAAGATCAACGGAGCTGTATCTTCAAAGAGTTATGAATCGTGTGACTTTTCTTGGAGCAGTGTTCCTAGTAGTGATAGCCCTTCTTCCCTACTTAGTTCAAGGGATCATAAGAGTCAACATATGGCTTGGTGGAACTTCTGCCCTGATAGCAGTAGGTGTTGCTCTCGATATAGTCCAGCAGATGGAAGCTCACCTCATAATGAGACATTACGAAGGGTTCTTAAAGAAAGGTAGGATAAAGGGGAGAAGATGAGATGGGTATAAATCTGGTGTTTCTGGGACCGCCAGGTGCCGGGAAAGGAACTTACGCGAAAAAGTTAAGGGAACATGTGAACATTCCTCATATATCGACTGGTGATATGTTCAGGGAAGCTGCTACCAGCGGAACGGAGCTCGGTAAGAAGGTCAAAGAAATAATGGAGAGAGGAGAGCTCGTGCCTGATGATATCGTAAATGAGGTCGTCAGAGAGCGTTTGTTGAAGGATGACTGCAAGAGGGGATTCATCCTAGATGGTTATCCCAGAACAGTTCCTCAAGCAGAAGCTTTGGAAAAGATCCTAGAAGAGTTGGGAGAGAAGCTCACCGCAGCAATATTCTTCGATGTACCGGAGGATGTGGTTGTCGAAAGACTCACAAACAGGAGAATCTGTCCAAAGTGCGGTAGGATCTACAACCTGTTATCGATGAAACCCAAGGAAGATGAACTGTGCGATGTTTGTAAGGTCAAGTTGATACAAAGAGATGATGACAAGGAAGAGGTCGTCAGAAAGAGATATAAGGTTTACATGGAGAACACAAAGCCTGTCATCGAATTTTATAACAAGAAAAAACTTCTTTTCACAATTGACGGGACGATTGGCCTTGAAAAAGTAACACAGGAAGTTCTTAATATCATTGGTCGGAAGGGATAAGAAGTGATAAGGGTAAAAACAGAAGAAGAAATCGATAGAATGAAAATCGCTGGAAGAGCTGTGGCGATCTTTCTGAAAGAAGCGAAAAAGCTTGTCGTACCTGGAGCGTCTGCTTGGGAAATAGAACTCCTGGCAGAGAAGGTATTTAAAGAGTTGAGAGTGACCCCCGCTTTTAAAGGATACAACGGTTATGAGTATATAACATGCGTTTCGGTTAATGAAGAGGTTGTTCATGGTATCCCCAGAAAGGATAAGGTCTTTAGAAAAGGAGATATAGTGTCCATAGATGTTGGAGCGGTTTACAAAGGTTTCTTCGGAGATGGTGCCATGACGTACATCGTGGGAGAAACTGATGAATCCGGGAAGAGGCTCGTTGAAGTGACCAGAAAAGCATTGGAAAAAGCCATAGAAAAAATCAGAGCCGGTGTAAAATTAGGAGATATTTCTTATGCTATACAGAGTTTCGTGGAGAGCAGTGGCTTCAACGTCATAAGAGACTACGTTGGACATGGAATAGGAACAGCGCTTCATGAGGAGCCACAAGTTCCCAACTACGGAAAGCCAGGTGCGGGTGTAAGGCTTTTAACGGGGATGACTCTTGCTATAGAACCAATGGTAGTGGAAGGAGATTGGAGAATAAAGATTCTTGAGGATGGTTGGACCGCTGTAACTGTGGATGGCTCAAGATGCGCGCATTTCGAACACACGATAGTCATCAGAGAAACGGGAGCGGAGATTTTAACCAGGATTTGAGGGGGGATGAAATGAGTAAGGAGGATGTCATAAAAATGGAAGGAACAATAGAAGAAGCCTTACCCAACGCCATGTTCAGGGTAGTTCTGGATAACGGCCATAAAGTTCTCGCTCATGTTTCTGGGAGAATGAGGAAGAATTTCATAAGATTAGTGCCAGGGGATAGAGTCATAGTGGAGCTTTCAATATACGATCTGTCGAGAGGGAGGATCATATACCGGAAGAAACCCGTGTGAAAGGAGTGAAAGTATGAAAGTGCGAGCTTCTGTTAAAAAGAGATGTGAGCATTGCAGAATAGTGAGAAGGAAGGGTAAGGTGTACGTTATCTGCAAAGCCAATCCCAAGCATAATCAGAGACAAGGATGAAAAGGAGGGAAGCAGATGGCACGAATCGTGGGAGTTGAACTCCCTAATACCAAGAAAGTCTGGGTTGCTCTCACTTACATATACGGAATCGGAAGAAGCAGGTCTCTCGAGATACTGAAAAACACGGGTGTCGATCCCGAAAAGAAAGTGGGAGAGCTGACGGAAGAAGAAATCAGCAAGATATCGAAGTTCATTCAGGATCATTACAAAATCGAAGGAGAACTCAGAACGGAGATCCAGAGGAACATAAAAAGGTTGATAGAAATAGGTTGCTACAGGGGAATAAGGCACAAGTTGGGCCTTCCCGTTAGAGGACAGAGAACTAGATCAAACGCTCGAACGAGGAAGGGTCCAAGGCCGAGTAGAATAAAAACCAAAAAGAAGAAGAGTTCTCTCATATGATTTAAGGAGGGACGCGAATGCCGAGAAGAAGAGGAGAAAGAAGAAAGAAGAAAAAGAAGGTAGCGGTAGATTACGGTATCGTGCATATAAAGTCAACGTTCAACAACACCATAGTCACCCTCACTGACCAGGATGGAAACACGATAACTTGGGCGAGTGGTGGAACCGTGGGGTTTGAGGGTACGAGAAAAGGGACGCCTTATGCTGCTCAACTTGCAGCGGACAAAGTCGCAAGGGAAGCTTTAAAACTTGGGGTTAAAAAAGTGGATGTTCTGGTGAAAGGTCCTGGCCCTGGTAGAGAAGCAGCCATAAGGACACTTCAAGCGACAGGTCTTGAAGTGAACCAGATAAAGGATGTAACACCGATTCCGTTCAACGGTTGTAGACCCAAAAAGAGGAGAAGAGTCTGAGAAGGAGGGAAATCGATGGCAAGATACACAGGCCCGGTTTGTAGGTTGTGCAGAAGAGAAGGAATGAAGCTTTACCTGAAGGGTGAGAAATGTTATACCGATAAATGTCCCTTCGAAAAAAGACCCTACCCTCCTGGACAGCATGGGAGGGCAAGGAGGAAGCTAACGCAGTATGCCATTCAGCTTAGATCCAAGCAGACGATGAAAAGAATCTATGGAATTCTCGAGAAACAATTTAGGAATTATTTCGTCAAAGCTCAGAAGATGGCAGGGGACACCCGAGAGAACCTCGTCAGGTTCGTCGAGTCACGACTCGATAACGTTGTCTATAGAATGGGTTTTGCCGTTAACAGAAGGCAGGCAAGGCAACTCGTGAATCACGGCCATTTCCTCGTGAATGGAAAGAAAGTGGATATTCCAAGCTATCTCCTAAAACCTGGAGATGTCGTTGAAGTTCGAGAAAGGAGCAGAGACATACAACCCATAAAGGATGCCATTGAGTTCAATAGAGACAAGAATAGAGTTCCTTGGATAGAGGTTGATTACGATAATTACAAGGGAACGTATTTAAGGCATCCGAAACTTGAGGAGGTCACGGATCTTCCCGTGGATGTTCAGACAATCGTTGAATTTTACTCGAGGTGATGAGAATGATAGAGTTCGTTATGCCAAAGAGAATGAAATTGGAGGAAGAAAGAGAGGAAAAGGAGTATTATTACGCCAGATTTTCGTTGTCTCCTATGGAGAAAGGTTACGCAATAACCGTTGGAAACGCTCTAAGAAGGGTACTCCTTTCCTCTATACCCTCCCTCGCGATAACCGATGTTAGGTTTATAAAACCGGAGAAATATCACGAATATGATACTATAGATGGTGTAAAAGAGGATATCCTGGACATACTGTTGAATTTGAAAAAAGTTCAGTTTCGAGTTGAAGTACCCGTTGATGGTAAAATAAGAATGGAAGTTGAAAAGAAAGGTCCTGGAAAACTTCTTGCGGGAGATATCAGAACCCCTGGAGGTATAGAGGTTGTTAATCCTGACTTCCCAATAGCGACTCTGAACGATGCTGTGGAAATACACTTTGAAGTTTACGCTGAAGTGGGAAAAGGATTCGTTCCAGTTTCTGAAAGAGATGAGAAACCAGAGGTTGGATGGATACCGATAGATGGTGTTTTCAGTCCCGTCATGAAGGTTAACTTCCTTACAGAAAATGTCAGGGTTGGTAAAAGAACGGATTATGATAAGTTAATCCTGGAGATATGGACCAAAAAGTCCATAAAACCAGAGGAAGCTCTGAAAAAAGCTACTGATATTTTGATAAAACACTTCCAAATAATTCTCGATAGTCTACCTGAAACGACCTTCGAAGCTGAAGAGATCCTTATGTCCCCTGAAGAAAAAAAAGTGGAAGTTCAGGAAGCAGAGGAAGAGGATGTTTTCTCCAAAAAGATCGATGAACTGGAACTTTCTGTCAGAGCGCTGAATTGTTTGAAAAGGGATAGAATAGAAACCATTGGAGATCTTCTCAACAGAACGGAAGATGATCTTTTGAAGATAAAGAACTTTGGTGCAAAATCTTTGGAAGAGGTTAAGAAGAAATTGAAGGAAAAATTCGGATTAGATAAACAGGGAATTGAACGATAGAAAACTCACGAACAGATTAGTTGAAGAAATAGCTAAAAAATATGTGGGGAAGAATGGAGGATACGTAAGAGTACTTAGACTCGGTTTCAGAAGAGGAGATGCTGCCGAAATGGCGCTCGTTCAACTTGTGGAGAGTGGTTCTGAGGAGTGAGGGATCACTTCCCTCCTCCTTTGTTCTAATTTTTCCTTCCCTAAAAAATCTTCCCGGGGGGTAAAACAAGTGAAGATACTCTTAGATACAGTAAATTTGAAAGAGATCAAAAGGGGTGTTAAATGGAGTATAATAGATGGTGTCATAACCAACCCTCCCCTTATAACCAAGGAGAAAGCGAATTTCAAGGAGAGAATAAAAGAGATTTGCCAGATAGTTAGAGGGCCTGTATCGGCGGAGGTTGTCTCAACAGATGGTGTAAAGGGGAGTTATCAAAAGATGAAATAAAAGCGAATGTCACCTTGATTTTTAGTCTTACTCAGGCAATCCTCGCAGCGAAAGTGGGTGCGACCTATGTCAGTCTCCTTATAAGAAGATTTGAATGGTATCTCCAGTGATGGTCTGAAACTGTTAGAAGCAATCGTTGTTATATTTAACAATTCTCTTCGAGACGAGGATAATAGCGACAAGTATCAGGCATCCTATGTACGTTCTGAAAGTAACTCTTCTAAATGTCGATGTGGTAACCATTCCTTTCTTCACACCTGGGAATTGCTCACGTATTCTTTGACGGATAAGGAGTTAGAAGAATTCTTAAAAGATTGGGAAATATACCTGAAGAAGGAGGTGTGATGTTGAGCGATAATATCAAGGAGAACAACACTCTCAACATATCACAGCTCGAATCCATGACGATAAAGCAGCTCTATGAAATGGCAAAAAAATACAACATACCCAGGTACACTTCTTTAAGAAAAAGGGATTTAATCTTTGCCATACTCAAAGCTCAGACGGAATCTACCGGTTACTTCTTTGGTGAAGGAGTTCTGGAGATTCATCCTGATGGTTTCGGTTTCTTAAGGCGAATTGAGGATAATCTCCTTCCAAGTTCTGACGATATCTACATTTCCCCCTCCCAAATTAGAAAGTTCAATCTGAACACAGGAGACATAATATCGGGTGTCATAAGGAAACCCAAAGAGGGAGAAAAGTACTTCGCAATGATAAAGATAGAAGCGGTAAATTACAGACCTCCTGAAATGGCCAACGAACGGGTGAATTTTGAGAATCTGACACCGGATTATCCAAGAGAAAGGTTCATACTTGAAACTGAGCCTCGTATCTATTCGACAAGGCTCATTGATCTCTTCACACCCATTGGTAAGGGTCAAAGAGGTATGATAGTTGCTCCTCCTAAAGCGGGAAAGACGACGATTCTTAAGGAGATAGCCAACGGTATAGCGATGAATCATCCTGATACCATAAGGATCATCCTATTGATCGATGAAAGGCCCGAAGAAGTGACAGATATAAGAGAATCAACAGACGCTATCGTTATAGCAGCTCCCTTTGATATGCCTCCCGACAAACAGGTGAAGGTAGCCGAATTAACCTTGGAGATAGCTAAAAGGCTCGTTGAGTATGGTTACGATGTTGTGATTCTTCTTGACAGCTTGACGAGGCTTGCAAGAGTGTACAATATTGTGGTTCCCCCCAGTGGAAAGTTGTTAACAGGAGGAGTGGATCCAGCCGCTTTGTACAAACCCAAACACTTTTTTGGAGCTGCTAGAAACACAAGGGAGGGGGGAAGTCTCACAGTCGTGGCAACTGCTTTGATTGAAACGGGTTCTAAGATGGATGAGGTTATATTTGAAGAGTTCAAGGGAACCGGTAACATGGAGCTCGTCCTTTCAAGACAGCTTGCCAACAAAAGGATATTTCCTGCCATAAATTTGAATCTCTCTGGTACAAGAAAAGAGGAACTTCTCCTCCCAGAGGATGTTCTCAAAAAGGTTTGGGTTTTGAGAAGGATGCTCTCGACTATGACAGAAGAGGAAGGGTTAACTTTGATCCTCAGAAAATTTGCAGAAACAAAATCAAACGAGGAATTCCTCATGTTGATAGATCACGAAAAAGCAAAATATGCTTGAAGCTTAACATCATTTTTAAGTCCAAAAAAAAGAGGGGAGTTCCCCCTCAAGGTTCCCCGCTGAACTTAAGCAATCCTCTTAAGATCATCGTTTGGATACTCCGAAGGGTGTTCTCATCTTTTGGGACTTCCCCTATACTATTTACTATAAGTTCTGCTGCTGCCCTTGAATCTATGTCTTCATGAACGTAGTTTCTTCTTTTTCCTTCTTCTATCAGTTGAGCAACCCTTTTTATGAAATCCCGATATCTTTCCTTCAATCTCTCCCACGTTTCACCTGATGTATCCATGATACTCGCTTTCTCCTTCTCTATGATCTTGTTCAGAACACTCCTGCTCGTTACAAAATTCACGTATGCTCTCAAAAATCTTTTTATCTTCCTTATGTAAACATTTTCATTCTTAACCTCACCAAAGAGATACTTCTCCAGCTCATTCAAAGCATTTTTCCAAACCTCTTCGAACAAAATCTCCTTGCTGGGAAAGTAGTAATATATTAAAGCCTTCCTAACCCCCGCTCTTTTCGCTATCTCATCAACACTAACACCATCAAATCCTTTCTCTGAGAAAGCCTTTTTCGCAGCCTCCAAGATCCTCGCTCTGGTTTCTTTTCCCAACATTCATCCCCCCCAAATGATGAGGGGAGGGAACCCCCTCATATTCAGGACAGCTTTTTGTCGACTGCCAGTAGCTCTTCTTTGTTGGAGTATCTTCTCATTCTTGTCTCGTAATTGTACACACCCCTGTTAACAGGGTATCTTTCAGCATAACCGTGTTCGTACCATAGTTTATCCGCATAGGGTTTCCATCCTTCCGCTAATCTGTCCAGATCTTCTGCAAGTTCGGTGACAACCTTTTCTGCCCCTTCATGCTGAGGTTTCGCATTGAAATGTTTGACCATGGCTCTGAAAACTTTGGGGTTATCTATTATTGGACAAGGTCTGAACAGGTTGTTGGAATATGGTATCATCCTCTTGTATGCTTCGAAGAACGGTGATTTCAGTATCTCGAGTAAGGACTTTTCTCTTATACTGTCAACTGCGAATTGCTGGAAGACACAGGGTTCCACGTACCCTTTAGCGTTTATGTGAAGATACTTCGCACCGGCAGCAAGACAGCCATGTGTCAGGAAACCGTGGTTCCAGAAGTCTGCAACGAATGCAAATCTCCCACTTAATCTCATTTCCTCTGTTTTGAAGAACCTTTCATATCTCTGTTTTGGAGTTGGCACGAGATCCATTGTGGGATTCATACCAACCGGCATGAATTGGAAGACCCAGGCATAAGCGACTCCTTGTTCTTCCAAGAAGTCCCAGAATTCGTCCTTCATGATGGTATCGTGGTTCAACTTCGTGACGGTGATAGACGTTCCGAATATGACACCATATCTTCTCAACCTTTCCCATGCTTCAAGGACTTTCTTGAAGACACCTCTTCCTCTCCTCCAATCCGTGTCAAGCTCGAAACCTTCGACCGAGATAGCGGGCGTTGCATTCCCAAGTTCCGCGAGTTTCTTTGCAACTTCTTCGGTTATCAAGGTGCCGTTCGTATAGATTAGGAAGTAACTGTCGTTGAATTCTTCCAATATGTCAAGGAGAGGTGGCCAGAAGAAGGGCTCACCTCCTGTTATTATGAAAAAGTACATTCCAAGTTCGTTTGACTGTCTTATGATATCCGCTACCTCATCTTTGGACAACTCGTACTTCCTTCCATAAAGCCCAGCATAACATCCAACACAGTTTAGATTGCATGCGTAAGTTGGGCTTATGACAACGAGTTTGGGAAGAACCACTTTGTGTTCATGCATCTTTTGCTGGCGGATCGGTTCACCTATGGCAAATTCGTTGATTATCAGGTTGTTTATTACCCCTTCAACACACTTGGGGCTGGCGTTCCTGAAGATCCTCACCCAGCTGCTTATCATGGGATGTTTTTCCTTTGCCATTAATGCGAGTTTTTTCAAACCACTTTTGGACGGTTCTTTGGTGAAGGCACTGAGTGTTGAAAAAAGCCTGTACAATCCTTCTTCATCCATCTTTCTAAGGACTGAAGAGACTAGCTTTCCCGCTTGTCTGTATAGAATACCTTTTATGCCTCCTACAGCCATTTGCTCACCTCCTATTTTACTTACCGGTCGGTCAAATTATAAAGGATTAACATTAAAATGCAAATAATACAAGATTACCACATCTTGAAGATCTAAAATGATCAATAAGAATATCTCAAAGTATGAACCACCGCCCGTACCCTGTTGAACTTTTTGAAAAAAAATGATAGTATATGAAAACGGAAAATGGCGGTGTAGCTCAGAGGCCAGAGCGGGTGATTCATAATCACCGTGTCGTGGGTTCGAGTCCCACCGCCGCCACCAGGGGCCGGAAATCCGGCCCTTTTTCTTTAGGAAGTCATGGAATTCGCGTTGAAAGATACCTTGGAGGGGATCCCATGAAACGGGTATCACTTTCTTGGATTGTTATGTTAACGTTCATCGTGGTGTCCTGTAGCCTCATAGAAATATCACCTGTTATATCGCTATCCGTGGATCCTCAAGATCCAGCTGTGGCGAGTGATGTGACGATAACCCTGAGTTTCTCCCCTGTGGTTGGGAATATACAAGCGGAAATATCCATAAACGGCGTTACTGTGGTGTCTACTGATACCGTTCCCGCTGTTTACACATGGAAACCTGAAAAATCAGGAAATTACGTCATAACGGGACGAGTGAAGGGAGATGCTTTCAAAGAAGTTTTCGAAAAAAGCATATTAATTGA
>MZGO01000096.1 GCA_002084985.1 Thermotoga sp. 4484_232
TGAAAGAGATTCTCTCTCTCCCTGAAAACGAGGGGATGAGAAAACATTACATAAAATCTTGATTTTGCGGTGATGGGGTCCACCGTAAACCGCTCTTTAGGGCTGATGGCTCCTACTTCATAAGGGATAGGAGCCATTTTTTGTGAATAAAATATACAAGGTGGTGTTGAAAATTGGAACTTTCTTTTTTCGATTTGGAAGCTATCGAAAAAGTCATAAAAGGAAAAGACGATGTTGTGAAAATCGTACTTGCAGCCATATACAAGTAACAGAGTGGAAATAGAAGAAAAAGTTCCGAAAACGTTTGAAAACAAGCATATCGTATCGTCTCAGAAAGTGGAGGGAGCCAAGAAAGTAACTGATGTTACAAGGGAAGGGATCAATGAATGGAAAAGGGAAATTCCAATGAACATCATCTGAAGAAAAGAAAATCAAAAGAGAAGAGAGCAAAAGCGAATGTTGTTTTTCTAAAGAAAACGATTTGGCAGGAATCCTATCAGTCAAAGACGAACGTTTCATCTTCAGAGCCTATCTCTGGCTCAGAAAGACTTTCTTTCCAACATACGATAACTTAAAAGCCGTTGAAGAACTCGAAATGTGGAGAAAAACACAAACCATCAATTGAAGTGAACAAAATAGTTGATCTCAAGAGGATTTTGGAGATTTTCTTCTTTGATGTTGACATATTATGTCGGTATGCATATAATATAGTTTGTATTACTGACGAAATGTGTCAATTTAAATGAACATAAGGAAGAAACGGGTGGTGGGAACTTTGTAAAGATAGGAGAGAAATTGAAGAAATTGCGCTTGTCCAGAGGGTTAACCCAGGAAGAGCTCGCAACCAGGACAGACCTTTCAAGGAGTTTTATATCACAGCTCGAATCGGATAAAACATCGCCATCTATAGAAACACTTGAAAGGATTTTAAGGGCTCTGGGATCTGATCTGAAGCAATTCTTCTCTGATTTTGAGGAAGAAAAGGTAATCTTCAGAAAAGAAGAAAGAGTACCGGTCTACGATGAACCTGAAGGAGTGAATTCAGAGATATTGATAAGTGGTGTTGAGGATAAAGAAATAGACCCCGTTCTGGTAACTTTAGAGCCGGGGGCGAAAACGGAGGAAGAACCTTATCATGAAGGAGACGAATTTGGTTATGTTCTCGAAGGGAAGATAGAGCTTTATCTCGACGATGTCAGATACAGGTTAAAAGCGGGTGATTGTTTTTACTATAGAGCGGATAAAAAGCATTATGTTAGAAATCCTGATAAAAAAAGGAGGGCGGTAATTCTCTGGATAATGATAGATTAAAAACCTGAGGGGAGGGATGTGAAATGAAAAGCTTGGGAAGGCACTTGGTTGCTGAATTCTATGACTGTGACAGAAACGTGCTCGATAATGTGGAAGCAATTGAGAAACACATGAAAACTGCTGCTCACAAAAGTAACGCAACAATTGTCAATACATCCTTTCACCGGTTCCTCCCCTATGGGGTGAGTGGAGTTGTGGTCATATCCGAATCACACCTCACGATACACACATGGCCAGAGTATGGATACGCGGCAGTTGATCTTTTTACATGTGGTGACGATGTGGACCCGTGGAAAGCTTTTGATTACCTCAGAAACGTTTTGAAAGCAGGTAGAGTCCATGTTGTTGAGCACCTGAGAGGAAAATACGATGAGATAGGAATCCTCGAGGATTCACCCCACAAAGCAGCTGTTTGAGGAGGTGATCCGTTTGAAAAATTTAGAAAAGGAACTGATCCCAAGACCTCATTTGTGGTATTTCGAGTATTATTCAGGGAACAATGTTGGTTTATTCATGAAAATAAACAGAATGATTTACTCCGGTCAGAGCGAGATACAGAGGATCGATATATTTGAAAATCCAGATCTTGGTATAGTGTTTTCACTCGATGGTATAACCATGCTGACGGAAAAAGATGAGTTCATGTACCACGAGATGTTAGTTCACGTTCCAATGTTCCTTCACCCTGAACCTAAAAAAGTCCTCATCATAGGGGGAGGAGATGGAGGAAGTCTGAGAGAGGTTTTAAAACATGAGAGTGTTGAAAAAGTTGTACTCTGTGAAGTAGATGCCTTGGTGATAGAAGCCGCCAAGAAATATCTCCCTACCGCTGTGGAGTTCGATAGTCCCAAGGCAGATATAGTAATAGCGAACGGTGCAGAATATGTCAGGAATTTCAAAGAGGAATTCGACGTCATAATCGTGGATTCAACCGATCCAACATCGGGTGAGGGGGGGCACCTTTTCACAGAGGAATTTTATCAGGCATGTCATGACGCCTTGAAAGAGGGAGGGGTCTTTTCAGCGGAAACAGAAGATCCCTTCTACGATTTCGGTTGGTTGAAACTCGCTTACAAGAGGATCAGTAAAGCGTTCCCAATAGCCAAAGTCTACCTTGGTTTCATGACGACTTATCCTTCAGGAATGTGGAGCTATACCTTTGCTTCCAAAAATATAGATCCCATAAAGGATTTCGATCCTGAGAAGGTTAAAAAATTCGATAAAGAGTTGAAATATTACAATGAGGATATACATATCGCTTCCTTCGCCTTACCGAATTTCTTGAAAGAAGAATTGGAAAAGCTGGTGAAATGAAGGAGCCCATCAGGGCTCCTTCATTCTGTCTTGAACCTTTCAATCCATTTTTTGAGCTCTTTCATCCTCTCTACAAGAGTTTCTCCCGATGCCAAGTCGTTCAGAAGTCTGCGATACATTTTCTATCACAATTTTTCCTTATTAAAACTTTATTCTCTCGGCATCGATCCACAGACCTTCCAGGTCATAAAATTCCCTACCCTTCTTTGTGAATATATGTATCACAACGTCACCAGCATCGATCAGTAGCCACTCGTATTCATCACCTTTGTCATAATAAATAAGTGGTAGGCCATTCATCCTGAGGAATTCAACGATGGAATCACGGAGGGTTCTCATGTGGACACGTGAATTCGCGGTTACGACGACAAAATAATCTGTGGGAATTGGCGTTTTTCTCATGTCGAGTATTACGGGATTTGATCCTTTTTTCTCCAGTATCAATCTCATCAACTTTTTCAGGGATTCCATTAGCATTTCTAACTCTCACCCCTCTCATTCTACCGTTACACTCTTTGCCAGATTCCTGGGTTTATCAGGATCTAATCCCTTCATATCGGAGATGAAATATGCGAACATCTGTATGATCGGTGCCATGAGCAATGGATACAGGGGTTCGGGAACGGAAGGTACGGTTATAACATCGTCTCCTATCTCTTTCAATTCTTTGTTTCCCTCTGTTCCCAAAACTATTATCCTCGCGTTTCTCGATCGAGCTTCGATTTTTCTTATCTTCTCGGCCTTTCTTAATATGTTCTCATATATTTCCGGTATCCTCAGCAACCTATCCAGCATATCCGAGTAGTAACTTCCCCATCCTTCTTTCCTTTCGATGAATTTCAATGCAATCAAATAAAGAGTCACGAGTTCTGCAACATACGTTTTAGTGGCAGCAACACCTATCTCAGGCCCTGCGTTCATGTAAATTGACACATCAGATTCTCTATCCAATGTAGATCCGACGACGTTGACGACCGATAGGACTCTGGCACCAAATCTTTTGGCAAGTCTCACCGATTCCAGTGTATCGGCTGTTTCTCCAGATTGAGAAACAGCTATTAGGATCGTTCGATCGTTTACGTGTGGCCTTTTATACCTGTACTCGGAGGATACTTCCAGATTAACCACCATATCGGAATGGTTCTCCAAGAAATATTTAAAGATCATTGAAGCATAAAAGCTGGTTCCACACGATACGAGGTCTACCCTATATATGTCCTCTATATTCAGATCTTTCAATTCTTCTAAGAAGACTTTCCCTTTCTTTATTCTTCCCGCCAGAGCCGAGACTATTGCCTGGGGCTCTTCCATTATTTCCTTGTACATGAAATGCTTGTAACCACTCTTTTCAGCATCCTTCTCACTCCACGAGATTCTCACGAAGTTCCTCAAAGGTCTCGTACCGTCAATGTAGTATATCTCCACATCTTCTGGTCTTAGAAGAGCCACATCTCCATCTTCTAAAAACACAACATTTCTTGTATACCTCAAAAGAGGTGTGACGTCTGAGGCCAGAAGACTCAAACCTTTACCTTTTCCAATAACCAAGGGACTACCCTTCCTTGCTGCGACAATTACTTTCGGTATTTCCTTATGTATGACAGCTATGGCATAAGCTCCCCTGAGCCTCAAAACAGCTCTTCTGACAGCTTCTAAAAGGTCACCATGAAATTCATCCTCTATGAGATGGGCTATGACCTCTGTATCCGTTTCAGAAACGAACCTATGACCTTTCTTTAGAAGCTCTTCTTTCAACTCCTTATAATTCTCTATTATCCCGTTGTGAACGACAGCTATTTTCTTCTCGCAGTCTGTATGGGGATGTGCGTTTATATCGTTCGGTTCTCCGTGTGTAGCCCATCTGGTGTGAGCTATTCCCTCAGAGATTTTTTTCGCCAGTTCGCCTCTCATCGACTCTCTCAGTTGGTCTACCTTACCGCTCACCTTATGAACCATCAAGTTGTTGTTTAGAAGATAAGCAACACCAGCAGAATCGTATCCCCTGTATTCCAGTTTTTTTAGGTTTTGTATTAACTCCCCTACCTCAAAATCACCCACCATTCCCACTATTCCACACATTTTCCATTCCCCTTTCAATTCTCTCAACGAGTTTCATCTCAACACCATCTCTAGCAACCTTCAGAGCGTTCCTTATGGCCAAGGCATCTGACGAACCATGGGCTTTTACCACGACTCCGTTAACGCCAAGTATGAAAGCGCCACCGTAGGCTCTTGGATCTAAAAGCTTTTTCAGATCTTTGAAAACACCTTTTAAGAATATAGCACCGATGTGAGCAAAAACTCCCTTTCTCTTTATAGATTCCTTTATAATATCCGAGATCAATTTCGCCATTCCTTCCATCGTTTTCAAAGCAACGTTTCCTGAAAAGCCATCTGTTACAACTACATCCACCGTTCCCGCGTTTATATCCCTTCCTTCAACGTTCCCAACGAATTTGTCTTTCAACTTTTCTTTCAGCAATTTATAAGCTTCCCTTATCTCTTCGTTCCCTTTCGTTTCTTCCTCCCCAATATTTAAAAGCCCTACCTTGGGATCCTCTTTCCCTAGGATTCTGGCGTATGCTATTCCCATGATGGCAAATTCCAGATAATGCTTCGGCCTTATTCGCAGATTCGCTCCACCGTCTATCAAAATAGTGAACCCTTTAAGGGAAGGGATAGGTATGGCAAGAGAAGGTCTTTCGATATTCTTCACCCTTCCAACGATGGTTGTGG
>MZGO01000097.1 GCA_002084985.1 Thermotoga sp. 4484_232
GAGCAGCAGGGTTTCCCATGTCCGTTCTAACCCAACCTGGATGCATGGATATGGCGATGATTCTGTACCTTATCAAGTCGTTTACCAGTATTCCCGTAACCACTTCCCCTGTTAGGATCTGCCATAACCGCACAATATTACATCTTTTTTTAGAATCGATATCAACTGGTATGTATAATAGTTCAGAAAAGAGGCCTTTTTCAAAACCCGAAAAGAGGCCTTTTTCAAAACCCAGGAGGTGATTGTTTGAAAGTACCGCCAATTGAAGCTGTGGTTCATATACAGGCTCCTATCGAAAGAGTCTGGAAAGTCTTCGTGAATGAGAACGGTTGGGATGGATGGTTCACAGATGGTATGAGAATGGAATTGAAACCTGGTGGAAAGATAAGATTCAGGTGGATTAGAAAGACTTTTGGAGAAGAAGTAACGGATAATGGTGTAATCGTTTCCCTAAAAGAAAATCAGATCTTTGAGTTCCTGTGGAACGAATTCGAAGATGGTTACAGATCCCATGTGACCATGAATTTTTTTGAATCTTCGATGAACGGAACATGGGTCAGGGTTACAGACGAGGTCATGGTACTGACTCCTAAAGATATGGAGATATTACTCCAATGTGCTGTCGGCTGGGGGGAGATGCTGACACTGGCTAAACTCTGGATAGAGAAGGGGATATTTCTTCTTTCAGATATGGGGTGTTGTGAGTGATACTGAGAAAAGTTATGTCCGTAGTACTGGCTTTCTCCCTATCTTTCCTTATACTCCTTTTTCTCGTCGAAGAGCCTGCAGTATCTCTGAAATGGATGATCTTCGGCCCTTTCAGTAGATTGAGTAGATTCGTGGAGATGATAGAACAAATAATTCCGTTGATCTTCACAGGTCTTGCTGTATCCATCGTTTTTCAAACGGGTTTGTTCAACATAGGCGCAGAGGGACAATTCTTGGTTGGAGCGATTGGAGCGACAACTGGAGCTTTGTGTTTTCCTCAGATCCCGGTTATCCACACTATACTCACCGTTACTTTAGGTGTTATATCCGGAGCTGTATGGGGGGGTATACCCGGTATTCTGAAAGCCAGGTGGAACGCCAGTGAAGTTGTTTCCTCTCTCATGATGAATTATATAGGTCTTTACTTTTCACTTTTTCTTCTGAAAAAATTTTTCATGGATCATCAAGCGGGATACGTCGTCTCGTATGAGTTTCCCAAAACAGCCACTCTTCCAAAAATTCTCGGTATAAATTCTGGCATCATACTCGGCCTCATGTTTTCGTTCCTCCTGTGGTTTTTTCTCTGGAAGACCCGATATGGTTATGAAATGAGGGTGATAGGTAAGAACAGAATGTTTGCGATGTATAGCGGTATCAGAGTGAGAAAATACATGTTCTGGATACAGGTCTTAAGTGGTGCAGTGGCTGGTACGGCGGGAGCAGTTGAGGTCATGGGAACTTATGGCCGGTTCTTATGGCAGGAGATGCCCGGATATGGGTTTGGGGGAATCGCCGTTTCGATCCTGGCTTCCAACAACCCTATATGGATTCCAATTTCCGCTTCAATAATAGGGTTTCTGAAGGCAGGAACTATGATAATGGCCAGGAAAACTGGTGCACCTTCTGAAACGATATTCATACTCCAGTCTATGGTTATAGCACTTCTATCATCACGTATCGAATTTGGAAGGGTGAAAAGATGGTTATCATAACAAGACCCGATTTCTTCTACCTCGCACTCAGATCCAGCACCTCTCTTTTTTTCGCCGTTCTGGCTGTTTACGTGTGTGACGTTTCTGGTATCGTCAACATAGCTGTTGAGGGCATGATGCTCATGTCCGCTTTTTGGGGTATGGCGGTTAGTACGTGGACGAAA
Source organism: Thermotoga sp. 4484_232 (assembly GCA_002084985.1). The sequence continues at coordinate 1,865 of MZGO01000097.1, forward strand.
AGCGCTTTTCTAGGAGTTTTAGGAGGGATTTTCTCCTCTATTATGCTTTCTATTCTTTTTGCCGTACTGTACCTGAAATTGAAAGCAAATCCTATCATGATAGGCCTGTCTATAAACCTCTTCTCTGCTGGTTTCACCGTATTGCTTTTGAACGCTTTTGCTGGAAGTAAAGGAACATCGATTTCCATGAAAAGCAGGGTACTACCGAATCTGGATATACCGGTACTTAAAAATATCCCGGTATTTGGTGGAGAAGACGAAGTGGGGTCTAAGGATGAGAGCTGTTGGAGAATCTGAAGAAATGGCAAGGAACCTGGGAGTGGATGTGGAAAAGGTCAAAACCTTTGCTATACTTCTCAGCGGTTTACTATCAGCACTCGGAGGAGTCTTTCTATCCATGGGTTACGTTTCATGGTTTTCCAAGAACATGACGGGGGGAAGAGGTTTCATTGCTCTCGCCATTCAAGCTTTTGGAGGAAGGTTAATTTACCTTTCCTCCCTGATGGCGTTTCTCTTTGGGATGATGGAGATACTGAGCTACAACCTCCAGGTTTTTGGTTTTTCGGTCGAAGCGGTTAAAATGATCCCATTTGTCCTCACGATGCTCTTACTCGTGATTTTCTCGAAATTCAAAAATCAAAAATCCTTGTAAGCACTCTTGGGAGCTCCACAAACGGGACACTTTTCAGGAGGTTCACCCATCACGGTGTGTCCACAAACAGGACAGATATATATCTTATCCTCTGAATAATCTTTTCCTTCCTCGACCATCTCTTTCGCCTTTTTGTACATCTCCGCATGAATCTTCTCAGCTTCCCAAGCATAGTGTGTACTTCTCTCGGCTCCTTTCTCCCCCTGGAACTTCGCGGTGTTGTTGAAAACAGGATACATCTCTTCTGCCTCGTAAATTTCACCGTCTATTCCCTGCTGGATGTTCTCGAGAGTATCCTTTATCATACCAAGTTCTCTGAAATGATTTCTGGCATGAACGTATTCAGCATAAGATATCGCCCTGAACAACCTTGCCAGGTTTTTGAAACCTTTCTTTTCTGCTTCTTCTGCGAATATTAAGTATTTCACATGAGCCATGCTCTCACCCGCGAAAGCTTCCTTAAGAGCTTTCTCCGTCATTTCTTTCATATTCACACCTCCAAATTTGTGATTTCATTAACATTCTATCATATATGAAATAATGATTTCAATATAGAAAAAATATCAGAAGTTAGACTCATAAACATTCTCGTTCAATTCCTTGTGCTTTGAAGACAGAGGAGGCTATTAATAGTTCTGAATCGATTTTTTCAGGAAAATCTTCAGATCACTCTCATAAAACTTCATTCTTTCGATAAACACATGAAAAGAAACGATGATAGCATCCTAAAAAAGCGTTTCAGGGGGGAATGACATGACCGTTGAAGAAGTTCTGAAAAAGGTGGAAGAAGAGGGAATAAAATTCATAAGACTCCAGTTCACAGACATAAATGGAACTATAAAGAACGTTGAGATACCTTCTGGAGAGTTGGAAACGGCCTTTGATAAAGGTATCATGTTTGACGGCTCATCCATCGAAGGTTTTGTAAGGATAGAAGAATCCGATATGTACTTGAAACCTGATCCGGACACTTTCGCTGTACTTCCATGGACGAGTGAAAATATAAAGAGCGCAAGACTCATATGTGATGTCTACACACCTGATGGTAAGCCCTTCGAAGGCGATCCAAGATACAGACTCAAGGTTGTGAAGAAAAAGGCAGAAAAAATGGGATTCTCTGTTTTTGCAGGACCAGAACTCGAGTTTTTCATAATCCCAGCGGACGATGAGGGGAAACCCATTCTGAGATTCCTTGACAGTGGTAGCTACTTTGATCTGCTACCTCTCAGCAAAGCTGAAGAGCTGAGAAGAGACACCGCAGTGGTTTTGAGAAAGATGGGGATACTGGTTGAAGCCGCACACCACGAGGTTGCACCCTCACAGCATGAGGTCGATTTCAAGTATTCCGATATTCTGAAAACGGCGGACAACACTCAGACTGTGAAACTTGTCATAAAGACGATGGCCATATTCCATGGTTTTCATGCGACGTTCATGCCAAAACCATTCTTCGGTGTAAACGGATCCGGTATGCACGTTCATATGAGCCTGTTTAAAGATGGTAAGAACGCCTTTTACGATCCGAACGATCCTTTAGGTCTTTCCGACACTTTGAGAAAATTCGTGGGAGGTCTTATAAAGCATGCAAGGGCTATAACCGCAATAACGAATCCGACCATAAACAGTTACAAGAGGTTGGTACCAGGTTACGAGGCACCCGTGAACATAGCCTGGTCTGTGGGTAACAGGAGCGCTATGATAAGGGTTCCGAAGGCAAGGGGAGAGAAAACGAGGATAGAGTACAGAGCTCCCGATCCGTCATGCAACATATACCTGGCATTTGCAGTGATGGTATCCGCTGGCCTTCATGGTGTGGAAGAAGGAATTGAACCCCCTCCACCTGTTGGAGAGAACATATACAGGATGCCGGCAGAAAGGAAAAAGGAATTGAAGATAATGCCACTTCCTGGAAGTTTGAAGGAAGCCATTGAAGAGATGAAAAGAGATCCTCTCATAAAGGAAGTTTTAGGGGATCATATATATGAAAAGTTCCTTGAGACGAAGGAAAGGGAGTGGAGAGAATTCACGGTACACGTTACAGACTGGGAATTGAAAAAATATATATACTTGTGATTCTGATTCCCATTTCCCTTTTTTCCACAAGTCTTGAGAAAACAGGTGTCGTTCACCTCGATTGTTCTCCTCTCAGGGGGACCTACGGTGAGGGTCATATAACCCTTGTTGATTCCCTCTCCAGAAAAGTCGTTCTGGTTGATGTGGATAAGAAACAGGTGGTTCTCACACTTGAAGATTTCCTCTATCCCGTATGGGCTCTTTTCCATGCGAACAAAATCTACGTGACGGACCTCTTCACAGGTGAATTTTTGGAGTTCGATCTTTTGGGTAGAAAAAGAAGGAGTATATACCTGGGGAACGATCCAAGTGTCTTCGTTTACAGTAAGGGGAAATTCTACATTTCTCTATTTTCGAACGGCACGCTGATCGCATTGGATGAGAGAAATTTCAGAATTGTGGAGCGTTATAGAATCGGGATCCCTTCATCTTATTTCTACATAAGAGATGATGAGATAATCTACATGTGTTATTGGAGAAAAAGAAACGATCCGGCAGTTATCAGAATAAAAGGAAGGCAGATGAAAAAGATCTACCTCGATCTTGAAAGACCTCTCAGATACATAGAGGGTGCAACTGGAGAGTACTTTCTGGATTATAAGAATGGAAAGCTAGTTAAGCTGGTGAGAGGTGAAGTTGTTTGGAATGTTAACCTGCCGGATCTTTCGTACAGTCTCTCCTTCTTTGGAAAGGATCTTGCAGTTTCCAGCCTCGTTGAACCCGTTGTGAGCGTTGTCGACAGGAATGGAAAAGTGAAAAAACTCAAAGTTCCACACCCCGTTTTGGACTTAAAAGAAAT
>MZGO01000098.1 GCA_002084985.1 Thermotoga sp. 4484_232
ACACAGAAGATGGGAATCATACCGTACTCTATGACCGCTTTCATCTTCTTGTTTATGAGCTCATCGTCCTCCTTGAAAATCCTTCTTCTTTCAGAATGACCCACGATCACATACTCTACTCCAACTTCCTTCAACATAACTGGAGATATCTCCCCCGTGAATGCTCCTTCCTTTTCAAAGAACACGTTTTGAGCACCAAGCTTTATGTTCCTACCTTTGAGCATGTCTCCAATTTCAGAGAGGGCTGTGAAAGGAGGACATATCACTATTTCGAAGGATACTATATCTGCTAGCTCGTTCAAGAGCAAGGAAACGAACTTCTTTGCCTCTGCTATTGTTTTATGCATTTTCCAGTTTCCTGCAAGTATCAGTCTACGCTTTGTTTTTTTTTATCCGCGATACTCGCGATTCCTGGAAGCTCCTTCCCTTCGAGAAATTCCAAGGAAGCCCCTCCACCTGTTGAAACATGAGAGAATTTATCAGAAAGACCGAATTTGTTCACAGCTGCCGCTGTATCTCCTCCTCCAATCACGGTTGTGACGCCTTTTTCGGTTAAGGAGGCTATGGCAAGAGCTATCTGTTTTGTACCTTCTGAGAAATCCTCGATTTCGAAGACACCCATAGGCCCGTTCCACACCACAGTTTTTGCACCTTCAAGTTTGCTCTTGAAGAGTCCTACAGATTCTGGCCCTATGTCCAATCCCATCCAACCTTCAGGAATACCATCATCTATCTTGACCAATCTCTTTTCAGCGCCTTCCTCCAATTTTTGAGCTATCACGACATCGGTTGGAAGAACTATCTCGACACCCCTTTCTTTAGCTTTATCCAGGATTTCTTTCGCTACATCCAGTTTGTCCTCTTCATATTTTGAAGAGCCTATTTCCCTTCCAAGGACCTTGAGGAACGTGAACATCATAGCACCGCCGATGAGTATCTTGTCAGCTTTCTCAAGAAGGTTGTTCATGACACCTATCTTATCTGAAACTTTCGCACCACCCAAAACGACGACATAGGGTTTCTCCGGCTCATACGTGACTTTCGAGAGAAACTTTATTTCCTTCTCCATCAAAAAGCCCGCGACACTCGGTATGAACTGAGCTATTCCAACGTTGGAAGCATGAGCTCTGTGGGCGGTTCCGAAAGCATCGTTCACATGGATATCCGCAAGGCTTGCCCATTCTCTTGCGAGCTCCGGATCGTTCTTCGTCTCACCTGGATGGAACCTCGTGTTTTCAAGAAGGATAACCTCACCCTCTTTTAAATTCTCAACAGCTTTCTTCACCTCATCGCCGACAGGTTTCGGGACGAAGGTAACCTCTTTACCGATCAATTCAGAAAGCCTCTTTGCAACTGGTTTCAAAGAAAGGCTGGGATCCTCTTTACCCTTGGGTCTTCCAAGGTGGGAAAGAAGAATGAGCTTGGCACCTTGTTCGAGAACGTACTTTATCGTTGGAAGAGCCCTTCTTATTCTGGTATCATCCGCGACCTCCCCATTCTTTATAGGAACGTTGAAATCAACTCTCATTATGACCTTTTTTCCTTTCAAATCAACATCCCTCACTGTGAGCTTTTCCACAACTCTCACCTCCTACAAGACGTGAGGGTGGATGATCCACCCTCACATTTTTATCAACATCTCCAGGGTGTCCACAACTCTGTTACTGTATCCGTACTCGTTATCGTACCACGAGAATACCTTCACGAGATTTCCCTTCACGTTGGTAAGGGTAGCATCGAATATACCAGAGTAAGGTGTTCCGACTATGTCACTGCTGACTATGGGATCTTCGTTGTATGCTATGGAAGATCAAGAACCCTCTGATCGTTGGTGTAAGCGTGAACGGTCGTTAAAAACCCCCACTGGATTCCGAAATGCTCATGAAGGACCTTGACTACTGGTGCTATCGAGTTCGTTGTACATGATGCGCAGGATATGATGGTGTGCTCAGGTTTCAGGAGATCTTCGTTACATCCTATAACTATGGTCACATCCTCTCCTTTGGCAGGAGCCGTTATTATGACCTTTTTAGCTCCCGCTTTAAGATGGAGCTCAGCCTTTTCCCTGGTTCTAAAAATTCCTGTTGATTCTATAACTATGTCTACACCCAGATCTTTCCATGGGAGCTGGGAGGGATCCGGTTGTGCGAGAACCTTTATCTCCTTCCCGTCTATGATGAGACTTTCAGGTGTGTAGCTCACCTCTCCTTTGAACTTTCTATGAACGGAATCGTACTTAAAAAGGTTCGCGAGTGTCTTTGTGTCAGTCAAATCGTTGATGACCACTACTTCGACATCTGGATTTTTCCTTTCATGAATGATCCTATAGACCAATCTTCCTATTCTTCCGAAACCGTTGATAGCAACTCTCGCCATTCTTTCATCCCTCCTTCTGATATGTATTTCAAATGATTCTTGGTATCCCGAACTGCTGAGAGATCTTTTCGGTCTCTTCCTGACGTTTTTCTTCGATCTTTCTCATGGTCTCGTTTACGGCCGCTATTAAGAGATCCTTCAGCATATCCATGTCTTCTGCAACATCTGGATCTATTTCTATATCTTTTATCTCATAGTTACATGTCGCTTTGACCTTGACAGCTCCTCCACCAGCGGTAGCCTCTACTTCGATCTCTGAAAAGTTCCCCTCCAGCTCCTTCATCTTCTTTTGAAACTCTTCTTGAAGTTTCATCATCTCTTTCAAGAGCTTCTCTCCTTTTCCTCCATAACTTCTACCGCCAAACCCCTTTATCTTCTTCATCTTCTCACTCCTCACCTTCTATTTCAACTCTTCCAGGGAAAAGCCTTAAGATCTTGTTCACAACCTCTTCCACCGTTTCCTTCTCGGTTCTGAGTTTCAGGGATATATCGACAACTCTCCCCATCTTGCTGTTGAAGATATTTTCGAGCTCTGGTACCAGTGCAACGAATACAGAAAGATCTCCTTTTTCCTTCAACTCCCCTAGAACCTCTTCTAAAATCCTCTTCTCTTCTTTCGTTTCTTCTGTCACTTTTTCCTCTGATGCTTTCTTCCTCTCTTCAGGGGGTTTCTCCCTGATCACAACCTTTTCCTTTCTTTCTACCACTTCTTCCTTTAAAAACTTGGAAGCTATGTAGGAAGATCCCACCCTGCATATTAGCCTCTTTTCTTCAAAGAACCTAATCTCTCTCATGAGATTCATGAGTTGTCTGGCAAGCTGTATCAAAATCTGATGGCCGATATCGTATGTTCTGCGGGTTCTCTCTATATCATCCAGAATATCTTTCACAGCTTCCTGCAAAAGAAGTTCAAGATCCTTCCCGCTGTAGTACACTTCGTCCACCACTTTCAAGACTTCTTCCAACTTTCCTTCTATGATGGACAGGACATACTTTCTCACCAGATCGAGTGGTATAAGACCTAAGGCTTTCTCAACGTCCTCCAGTGCGATCTTGCCGCCAGCAGAAAACTTCCAAACCTGCTCCAGAAGTGTCAAAGCGTCTCTCATACCACCTTCCGCTCTTCTTGCCAGAAATCTTAGAGCGTCTTCTTCTATCTCCATCCTTTCTTTTGAAGACACTTCCTTCAATCTTTCAAAAATCAGGTTCTCAGGAAGGTTCTTGAATTCCAAAACTTGGCATCTTGAGACTATGGTGGGAGGAACTTTCTCCAGATTCGTAGTTGCAAGAACAAATACTACGTGCTCGGGCGGTTCTTCTAATGTTTTTAAAAGAGCGTTGAAAGCTTCTTTCGTTAACATATGAACTTCATCTATTATGTACACCTTGTATTTTCCTTCGATTGGACGGTATCCAGCTGCTTCTCTGATCCTTCTTATTTCGTCTATTCCCCTGTTGGAGGCTGCATCGAGTTCCACAACATCCATGAAGGCCCCTTCATCTATGGCCAAACATGACTGACATCGATTGCAAGGCTCGGCATCTTTTCTGCTCTCGCAATTCAAGGATTTCGCTAGAATACGAGCCGTGGTGGTCTTTCCCGTTCCTCTTGGGCCAGCGAATATATACGCATGAGCCACTCTGCCCATTTTTAACGCATTTGTGAGAACTTTCTTGACATGATCTTGCCCAACTATTTCTGAAAAACTCTTGGGTCTGTATTTCCTGTACAGAACCTCCACAAAAACCACCTCAAAAGCCTTATGATAAAATAAATCTTGCTTAATAGGATTATACCAGATGTTCTTAACCTGGAGGGAAAAATTGTGAAAAAAATAACCATAATATTTCTCCTAGTGTTCCTGGATCTGATGATATCCACTGTTGGTGAAACGACTATCTACGAGAAAAGAGTTGTATTCAAAATCGTTTACAATGAAAGTTCTGATCGGGAATGGTTTGAAGATTTTGTAAAAAAAACCAGAAGAAACCATGGACTCCCAACAAATGAAGATTTTCTGAAGGATCTGAAGGAGACCATTTTCGATGTTTCAGAAGAGGTCGGTATAGATCCATTGCTTTTAATAGCGGTTATAGAAGTGGAAAGCGATTTCAGAAATATCGTGGGAACATCAGGAGAGATGGGCATGATGCAGATAAAAAAGGGAACTGCTAAAATGGTAGCTGAAAAGTTCGATTTAAAAGAGCCAGAGGAAGGTTGGGAAGAACTCATTTGGAATTACAAAGAGAATATAAGATTCGGTGCCTATTACCTCAAATACCTTTTGGATAAGTTCAATGGAAATTTGAGAAGGGCTCTTGAAACGTACAACGGAGGTAAATGGAAGGAGGAATACGCTGAGAAGGTTTTAAAAGTCTATGAGGAAGTGAAAGATTATGCGAGTTCTAGTGGTGGAGGATGACGAAAAAATAGCGAGACTCTTGAGAATAGTCCTCGAGGAGAATGACTATGAGGTTAAGGTAGCCCACGATGGAGAGGAAGCGTTGTACCTATACGAGACATACAACCCACATCTCATCGTGCTCGATCTGATGCTTCCTAAAATCGATGGTTTCACAGTTTTAGAGAAGATTAGAGAAAACGATGAAGAGATAGGTATAATCGTACTCACTGCAAGAGGCGAGATCGAAAACAGAGTCAAGGGACTTAAAAAGGGAGCGGATGACTACATTCCAAAACCATTTCACCTTGAGGAACTTTTGGCTAGGATAGAGCGCGTTGCAAAAAGAATCAGGAAGGTGGATAGAATAGAAGTGAATGGGATCGTATTGGACATCGAAAACTGGAAACTCGTTGTGGATGGAAAAGAAATCGACCTTTCTGAGAAAGAATTTGCTCTCTTAAAAATATTATTCGAAAACAGAGGGCGGGTGCTGAGCAGAAAGGAGATTCTCGAGAGCGTCTGGGGTGATTCTGAAAACATCTCGAAAAACATCGTGGACGTTTACATAAAGCATTTGAGAGATAAGCTGGGAAACAAAGGTGAAGTGATTAAAACGGTTAGGGGAAAAGGTTATGGTGTTCAAGGCTAAATGGAAGATTCTGATAACTCAAACTGCTCTCTTCTCACTTTTTTTAGGAATAGCTCTTCTGATCTCGTACAACGTGATATCGGCTATCTACGTGAACAGGATCATAAGGCAGATGGTAGAGCCCCCACTTTTGAAATTTGAAAGATTTCTGAAGATACCGAATATAGCTGTTTTCGCATTGAACGATGGAATAAAGGTTGTAAGAACTCCTTTCTCCAAAGAGTTAACTGACAAACTGATCGAGGTGGCAAGAAAATTAAAAGATAGAAAGACTTTAAAAAGTCTAGAAGGAGAAGACTTTCTTTTTCTGAAGGTCGAAATCAGGGGCAAAGAGTTCGTGGTCGTAAGACCTTTGGGTTTTGTTCTACACTCTCTCAGAAGGAGCTTTTTGTTCATCTGGATCGTATTCTCGGTTGTGTCTTTCTTCCTGGGTAACATGGTGATCTCAAAAGTTTTAAACCCGATAATGGATATGATAAGACAAGCGAGGAAATTTTCCGGAGAAAATCTGGGAAGAAGACTCCCAGAACCTGAGACCCATGATGAGTTTCAGGAACTTGCAAGGACATTGAACGAAATGCTGGATAGAATTCAAAAGGCTTTTGAAAGGCAATCCCAGTTCATGAACGATGTATCTCATGAGCTGAAAACACCTCTGACTTCCATCCTTGGATATTCCGAACTCGCCTTGAGGTTCTCGGATAGGGAAGAAAT
>MZGO01000007.1 GCA_002084985.1 Thermotoga sp. 4484_232
CTTCTGAGCTTTATCGCCTTTGAACTGGATACAGGAAGTTTCTTGAGTTCCGCTTCAAGATATGCTTTCAATTCCTCAAGATCGAGTTTCTGAAGCAGCTCTTTTATGGCTGTCGCACCGTAACTCGCTTTGATCTTATCCGGGTATATCTGGCTGTACGCTTCGTACTCGTTTTCGGTTATTATATCCCCTATTTTCAAACCCGTCTCCTCGGAGGCTTCAGGATCGATATCCGTTATGACAACTATTGGCCTATCGTTTTCAACCCTCTCTTCAAGGTCGAACAATGTTGGATAGTATTCTTCGAAGATCTTAGCTTCTGAAGAAGCTAAGAACTCATCTTCGAAGAGGAATCTATCTGCAAGGTGGTCACCTTTTTTCACCTGATCACCGTCGTTCACATAAACGAGGGAACCTTCGAATATAGGATATTTCCTCTCCTCAATACTGCTTTCGACGTAAAGTGTCCCCATGGAGAGGGCTTCGTATGTACCATCCTCCAGTGGTCTTACGTTGAGATCCCTTCCAAAGACGACCTTTCCAGATATGCTGGCTTTGACACTCGGAAGCTTCGTCGGACTTGTTATCTGATCTCCTTTTTTGATCTTTTCACCATCTTTCACTAAAACTCTCGCTCCGTATGGTATTGTGAACACCAAAGGCTGTTCTTTGCTTGTGGTCAGAGGTCTTAAAGTTACAGCGTTGGTGAGCTCATCGACTTCTACGTAGCCTTCAAAAGGTGCATAGATCGGTTCTACTTCCATCTCCATGGTCATTTCTTGACCCTTCTCGACGTTTTCCCCATCCTTGACGATGATCCTCATTCCAGGATAGACTGTATGCTCTGCCCTTACAACGTTTCTTACGATAATCCAGACCAGTTCTCTTCCAGTATTCGTTCTTTCAGTTTTTAACCTGACCTCGCCATCTAGGTCTGATACAACAGGAGATTTGGGATTTTTAACTATAAAAGCCTGTTCGACATCGAAATTCCATCTCCTCATATAGATCCTGTATTCCGTCTCATAAAGAATATCTCCCTGGGAGAAGGGACTGTCTTTTGGATCGGTCACAATGAACGCCCTCTCGATGATCCTTCTACTCCCGTAGTATATTATGTTTTCAAGATCCGATGTGGATATATCGAGGAGCGTTCCCAGGACACTGGGAATGCTTTCAAGATACCATATATGAACGACAGGAGCTGCAAGCTCTATATGCCCCATCCTTTTTCTTCTCGCTTCTCTCGATTCAACACGTACACCGCATCTTTCACAAACTGTTCCTTCATACTTCTTTCCTTTATACTTACCACACGCACATTCGTAATCTTTTACAGGGCCGAAGATTCTCTCACAGAACAAACCGTCTTTTTCCGGTTTGAACGTTCTGTAATTTATGGTCTCAGGTTTTTTGACTTCTCCACTCGACCAGCTTCTAATGGTCTCAGGAGATGCGAGCTTTATCTGAACGCTGGCAATCTTCCTCTTAAAAGTAGATACCGCCATCTTTCCACCCTCCCCAGATTCAGAACTTGTCGATGTCTATCTCGTTTCCTTCATCATCGTAGAGTCTGACATCGAGAGCAAGACCTCTCAACTCTTTCACAAGAACTCTGAAACTCTCGGGGATACCCGGTTCTGGTATGTTCCTTCCCTTGAGAATAGCTTTGTAGGCTTCATTCCTTCCCTTTATATCATCGGATTTTATGGTGAGCATCTCCGCAAGGGTGTGAGCTGCACCGTATGCCTCCAAAGCCCAGACTTCCATCTCACCAAGTCTCTGACCTCCAAAGTGCGATTTTCCACCGAGAGGTTGCTGATGAATCAGAGAGTATGGGCCTGTTGATCTTGCATGTATCTTTTCTTTCGCGATATGAACGAGCTTCATCATGTACATGTAACCAACCACAACGGGACTGTCGAAGGGCTCTCCTGTTCTTCCATCTCTTAAAACGACCTTGCCTGATGGATCCTTTTCACTGTCACCCGCGTGAAGACCCCTCTTTTTCCTTTCTTTGTAAAGTTCCCTTAATATCTCCTCTTCCTTTGCACCATCGAAAATGGGTGTGGCGAACCATTTGCCTGTAAGTTTTGCAAGCCATCCAAGCTGTGTCTCGAGAATCTGTCCAACGTTCATTCTCGAGGGGATCCCTAATGGATTCAAAACCATCTGCACAGGTGTCCCATCGGGCAGGAAAGGCATATCCTCTTTCGGTAAGATCTTGGATATAACGCCCTTGTTTCCATGCCTTCCAGCGAGCTTGTCACCAACATCCAATGTCTTTCTCGTGGCAACGTAAACTCTCACGAGTTTGTTGACACCGGATCCAAGATCTGCTATATCGTTCTTGTCAAAAACATCAACTTTTATAACCCTTCCTTCAACACCGTGAGGGAGTCTCAACGAAGAATCTTTAACGTCTCTTCCCCTCTCACCAAAGACCGATCTTATGATCTTCTCCTCTGGGGATGTGTCTCCTTCTCCTTTGGGTGTAACTTTTCCAACAAGAATAGCCTGAGATCCAACACCGTAGTCACTAACAACGTACGCACCTATTCTTATTATTCCATCTTCATCCAGGTTTTTGAGAAGTTCCTTACTGACATTCGGAATATCGGATGTTATCTCCTCGGGGCCAAGTCTTGTCTCCCTTGCCTGAGTTTCGTAAACTTCTATGTGAATCGAGGTGAATGTATCCTCTTCCAAAAGCTCTTGACTCACGAGGATAGCATCTTCGTAGTTGTACCCCTCCCAAGGCATGAAAGCAACCAGAACGTTCCTGCCAAGGGCGAGTTCTCCCATATCCGTTGCTGGACCGTCAGCTATGGGTTCTCCTGCTTTCACTTTGTCTCCGATGTCAACTATCGGTTTCTGATTTATGGTTGTATCCTGGTTGGACCTTACGAATTTTAAAAGATTGTATTCATCCAATACGGGATTCCCTTTCTCATCGTACATGAGTTCCCCATTCTCATCGATCCTGTGGATCACTATCCTTTTCGCATCCACCATCTTGACAATTCCATCATGTTTTGCCAGAACGACGTATCCAGAGTTCTTAGCTGCTTCCCATTCCATACCGGTGCCGACAAGGGGTGCTTCGGTTTTCACAAGGGGAACCGCTTGTCTCTGCATGTTAGATCCCATAAGGGCTCTGCTCGCATCGTCGTGCTCCAGGAACGGTATTAAAGAAGCCGATACACTGAAAGGCTGCTTGGGAGACACATCCATAAGATCCACTTCATCTTTCGAAACGAATCTGATATCTTCTCCGATTCTGACAACAACCCTCTCAGGTATTATGTTTCCTTCTTCATCTATTTCCGTTGTGGAAGGCGCGATCTTGAATTTTTCTTCTTCATCTGCTGCAAGGTAGACTATCTCGTCGGTGACCTTACCATTGACAACTTTCCTGTATGGAGTTAACAAAAATCCGTATTTGTCAATTTTGGAATAGATGGCAAGCGAAGTTATGAAACCGATGTTAGCACCTTCTGGTGTTTCTATGGGACAGATTCTTCCGTATTGAGAGTGATGAACGTTTCTTGCTTCGAAAACCTTCGATTCTCTTCTGAGCCCACCGGGACCGACGGCAGATAATCTCCTTTTATGGGTAAGCTCAGACAAGGGATTCACCTGATCCATGAACTGAGAGAGCTGGTTAGTTGCGAAAAATTGGTTGACAGTCGATATTATGGATTTTATGTTTATAAGACTCTGTATTGGTATTTTGCTCAAGGATGAGGTCAATGTCAATTTTTCCTGAATGGCTCTTTGAGCCTTCGCAAATAACCTTTCGAATTCTCTTCTTATTAGTTCCCCAACCGTCCTTATCCTCTTGTTACCGAGATGATCCTTCGTATCGAAGGGTATGGGAGTCGCTTCCTTGTTAATGTTCGTCAAGTATTTCATGGCAGCGTAAATCGATATATCGAAGCTCGCGTCGTAATTCTTTCTCATTATGTTCATGAGCTTTCTGAGGTCACAAGGAGCTGTTCTGTGATCCTCAAGGAACTTCTCCTCAAAGATCTGAACGAGCTTTTTGAGGTCATAAGTATCCACTTCGAAATCGTTCATGTACCTTGTTTCGAAATAATCGAAGAGTTTTCTGGTGGCAAGAATTATGTCAAGAGGAGTTAGTATGGTTTCTTTAACATCGTAGACCGCTTTTTTAGCTTCTTCAGGGTCTTTTCCTTCTATCTCTATGAGATATTCAACGTACGCCTCTTGAAGCCTTTTGTTAACCTTGTATCTTCCAACCTCGGAAAGATCGTATCTTTCTGGGTTGAAGTATAAATCGTGTATGTACCTCTTTGCAGCGTTTATCCTCGGAAGCTCTTCTGGCCTCAACCTTCTGAATATCTCGAGAAAAGCATCGACACTGGTCACTTCTCCTATACCGTGTATGGTATCAGCTTCTGCCTCTTCTTCCTCACGTGATTTCAAAATTTCCTCAACCATTTTCTCAAAAGTGTTCTGGGCTATGGGGTGGACTATCTTGACCTTCTCCACATTTGATTTCAAGATCTTCTCCGCCATCTCGCTCGTTATGAGTCTTCCTTTTTCACCGATCTTTTCACCATTCGCGATAACATCTTCGAGTAACATAGAACCAACATGGAGTTTTACGCTGTCTTCATCGTCCGCATCGATAACCGTTGGGAAGAACGATAGTATCTGCATGTCATCCTCATAACCTATCGTTTTCAAAAACAAGAAGAGGTTGACCTTTTTCCCATCCAAAGAAGCGTATAAAACCCCGTCGTACGGATCGAGAAGTATCTCAAGCCAGGCTCCTCGAGCTGGTAAGAAGTAAGTTCCATATTCCTCACTATCTATATAATCATCAGGATAGTAAAGTCCAGGAGAAACGATTATCTGGTTAACCACGACCCTTTCTGCACCGTTGATTATGAACGTACCTCTTTCGGTCATGTAGGGAATATAACCAAGAAACGCTTCCTCTTCTTTCATCTCTCCCGTTTTGAGATCCGTGAGTCTTGCCGTAACGTAAACGGGAACGGTGTAGGTAAGACCTTTTGCCTTACATTCTTCTGGTGTGAAGCTTGGGCTACCAACCCTTGTGGAAACGAATTCAAGCATGAAACCTTTATCGGATTTCCTCAGATCTCCCCTTGGAGCTTGAGAATATATGGGAGAGAATTTTTTCAGGACGGAAAGTAGTCCTTCATTCAGAAATTTGTGGTAAGATTCTAATTGGATGGCTATGAGATTTGGAACACTTATCGGTTCTCTGATTTTTCCAAAGGTGTGCCTTTTTCTCTTCCCGTAGACAATCTCTTTCATTTTCTCACCTCTCAGAAATTTTGAACAAAAAATCTTCAGGGGGTAACCTCCCCCTTTTCGTCGAACTGAAATTATCAATATATTTCTTGGACCTTTTGAGAGTAAAAGATGATCAATAGCATAGCCTTACATATTAAAACATATAAACCCCGTGCAGGCAACTCCTAGCACGGGGTTGATACAAACTTTTTTCACACGAGAAACTTTCGAAAAGTTCATTTCAATTCCACTTCTGCCCCAACCTCTTCTAACTTCTTCTTTATCTCCTCTGCTTCCTCCTTGGTCACACCACTTTTGACGACGGCATCTGGCGTTCCTGCTTTCTCTACAAGATCTTTCGCTTCCTTGAGTCCGAGGCTTGTTATCTCCCTTACAACCTTTATAACCTGGATCTTGTTCTGACCGAAACTCTTCAGAACGACATCGAATTCTGTTTTCTCTTCCTCAGCAGCACCTGTTCCAACTGCCCCTGCAGCTGGTGCTGCAACTGCAACGGGAGCGGCAGCTGTCACTCCAAACTTGTCTTCGAGTCTCTTGACGAGCTCTGCAAGCTCTGATACCGTCATCTGTTCGATAGCCTGTATGATCTCATCGATTGTCATAAAAAATCACCTCCGTAATTATTGTTTTTTATCTTTAATTGCGTTAAGAACATAAAGCAAGTTTCTCAATATTCCACTCAGAACGAATACAAGGCCATTTATAGGCCCTTTTAATCTTCCAACTATCATTGCATACAACTCTTCCTTGGATGGGAGTTTTGCTATGTTTTCAACTTCTTCCGCAGAGAACCTCTTTCTCTCGAGAAATCCTCCCTTGAATTTGAATTTTTCAAGTTTTTTCTCCTTGTAGAAGCTGTAGATTATCTTTACAGCTTCCACAGGATCTCCTTTCAGAACATAAAGCACCGCCGTGGGGCCAAATAGAAATTCTTTGTAATCCTGGGGATCAAAGCCAGCTCTTTCAAGGGCAAAACCAAGCAAAGTGTTTTTCACAACTCTGTATCTTGCCTCCTTTCCATATTTTTCCCTTATTCTTGCTCTTAACTCACTTATCTGCTCAACACTTAAACCCGTGAAATCTGTGAAGAGGATCAGAGAAGAGTTTTTCAAAATCTCCGTCATCTCCTCAACTATCCTTTTCTTTTCTTCCCTGGTCAGCAAAACTTTCACCTCCTAAAAAAATTTCGTGGGCCTCCCAAGGCCCACGAAAGGAATCTACACATCTTCCGTGTGCCTCGGGCAGGCGGGATAGTCCCTTTAAGAACCTGCCGTCTACGGCACCACATCATTCACTTTTTTTTAGATAACAGCTTTCCAAGATCCAATTTTATACCAGGTCCCATGGTTGAAGCAACCACCGCTTTTCTTATGAACTGTCCTTTGACTCCCGATGGTTTCATTGCCATTATCTGCTCTATTGCTGAGAGCAAGTTTTCTTTCAGTTGATCGTCTGTGAATGATCTCTTTCCTATTGGTATGTGAAGGTTTCCTGTTTTATCCGTCCTGACCTCAACTCTTCCTTTTTTGAATTCTTTAACCGTTTCTCCCACTTCCTGCGTCACAGTTCCGGATTTTGGCGAAGGCATCAGACCTCTTGGCCCCAGAATCTTTCCCAGTCTTCCAATAACCCTCATCATATCAGGAGTTGCAATAGCGACATCGAAATCAAGAAATCCCTCTTTCTCTATTTTCTCAACGAGATCTTCCGCTCCCACATAATCTGCACCTGCTTCTTGAGCTTCTTTCGCCTTGTCTCCTTTTGCGAATACCAAAACTTTCACCTTTTTTCCCGTTCCATGAGGCAGAGATATGGTCCCTCTAACGTGCTGATCTGGCTTTCTGTAATCTATACTTGTCGCAAGATGTAATTCTATCGTTTCATCGAATTTGGCTGTAGCAGTTTTCTTAACGAGATCTATCGCTTCATCCACGTCGTAATACTTCATCCTATCAACAAGTTTTCTAACCTCAAGATACCTTCTGGAGTGCTTCGGCATGACTGCCTCCTCCTTTCACATCAACCTTCGACAACTTCTATTCCCATACTCTTCGCCGTACCTTCGATTATCCTCATGGCTGCTTCCAGATCATCAGTGTTGAGGTCTGGCATTTTTATCTTCGCTATTTCCTCTATCTGCTTTCTTGTCACCCTTCCAACCACTTTTCTTTTGGCCTCTGAGGAACCCTTATCGAGACCTGCCGCTTTTTTCAAGAGAAAAGAGGCAGGCGGAGTTTTGACGATGAAAGTGAAAGATCTATCCTCGTAAACTGTTATGATGACGGGAAGAAGCATACCTGCTTTATCCGCTGTTTGAGCATTGAATCTCTTACAGAACTCCATGATATTTACTCCCCTCTGTCCCAACGCGGGTCCAACTGGGGGAGCTGGAGTTGCCTTTCCAGCAGGAAGTTGAAGCCTTATCTCTGCTATCACCTTTTTCGCCATATCTGACCCTCCTTACGTGGTTCGGGGATAACCCTCCCACATCATTCTATCTTCTCAACTTCCGATACATGGAGCACAACAGGAGTTTCTCTTCCGAATATGGTGACTGAAACCTTGAGTTCTTGCTTTTCTGGATCTATCTCCTTCACGATTCCTGCAAAATCTTCGAAAGGACCACTTATTATCTTCACCGTATCTCCCACGTTGAAGTCGAACTCCACTTTAATGGGTTTCTTCTTCTCTTCATATTCTTCAAGACCCGCTAATCTCAATATGGCCCTTGCTTCTCTTTCTCTCAGTGGTATGGGCTGGCCTCCTACAGATACGAAACCTATAACGTTGGGAACCGTTCTGACAAACTGATACGTTTCGTCATTCATGATCATCTCAACGAAGACGTATCCAGGGAAGAACCTTTTCTTCTTCGTTTTCAAAATTCGTATTTCTTTCCTAGTTCCAAGATCCAAAACTTCCACTTTTCCTGAGGTCTTTGCAAAGTACTTCTTGCCTTCCGCAAGAAGGTCCCCTGCTTTGACCTCCTGGCCTTTTCTCACCAAATTCCTGTTAAAGACCTCCAGAGGTATGTGATATATATCTTCTTCATCATCCTTTGCTTTTATAGTCACTCTTTTCATCTTGGCTATTTCAACTATTCTTCCATCGAGTTCACATATGTATTCTCCATCCCGACTCAGAGGCATACCCTGCCTCACCCTGGTTCCTATCTTAAGTCCTGTTTCCACACCGGCACTCTCCGGTACATAATAAGTTTTCGTGTATTTTCTATCTATGGTTTCTATTACTATCTTTCTGACGTTCTTGATATCATCTATCCTTCCATGCCTTCTGACATGGATCGGAGGCTCTTCTGCTAGAATTTCCCCTTTTTCGACGTTCTTCCCAGATGAAACATGAAGTTTGGCGTTGGGGGAAAGGATGTATCTATCCGATGATTTCGAAGAAACATCAAGTACAACCTCTTCAGGTATGACAACCCTTCCAACGAGATGATGTGCACCTGTCGCCTCCACTTTATTCTCCAGATTTTCCTTTACAGCGTATTCATATCCAGACATCGTTTGAAGGATGTACCATTTCTTCCTCATACCTTTATCACCTTATCCCTAACATTCCTAATAGTGTCCTCATGAAACCAGAGAAGAAAAGGTCAAGAATGAAGAAATACACACCCATAGTGATAAGGATGAAAACCACAACCGTTGTGGAACCAACAAGCTCGTGCCAATTCGGCCAATGTGTTTTCTTTGCCTCCGTTTTCACTTCTTTGAAGAACCTTCTCAGCTTTTCCATCTTCTTTCCCCCTTCTTACACAAAAAAATTGGCAGGGCCGGCAGGACTCGAACCTGCAACCTCCGATTTTGGAGACCGGCGCTCTACCAATTGAGCTACGGCCCTGCACATAACCTCATTTGGTTTCAACATGCACCGTATGCCTATTACATCTTGGGCAGTATTTTCTAAGCTGTAGTTTCTGCTTCCTGTCTCTGTTTTTCGTGGTGTAGTAATTTCTGCTTCCGCATTCTGAACACTTGAGAACGATCCTTATTCTCATCATCTTCACCCTCTCTACCACGACTTTCGAATTCTGGTGGTGGGGGGAGGATTTGAACCTCCGAAGGCGTTCCGCCAGCAGATTTACAGTCTGCCCCCTTTGGCCGCTCGGGCACCCCACCGATCTTTCTCTGGAGCCAGCGGTGGGACTCGAACCCACAACCTACTGATTACAAATCAGTCGCTCTACCAGTTGAGCTACGCTGGCCCCTATCCTGCTCTCAAGATTATATTCTAACACGGGTTCTATGTCAAGCAAAGCAAGGAAATTGATAACAGGATGAAATCAGTTTATACAAGCATTTTTTGTACCATCTTTTCATATCTCGAAAGATTCAAATTGTTGATACATAACACTTCTTCGATGATATTGTCGGGAATGTTATGCCCTCTGGCATAAAGGCAGGAAAGGGCTCCGGATATTGCAGCAATGGTGTCGGTATCACCTCCAATAGAAGCACCAAGTCGTATAGCAAGCCATACATCATCTTTTGCATATAGAAAAATTGATACTGCTGCAGGAACCACTTCGTTTGCTTCCATGGTAGTTCCAATAACGTAATACACAAAATCCAAAACCTCCTCATGTGAGTGCAACT
>MZGO01000008.1 GCA_002084985.1 Thermotoga sp. 4484_232
AGAACGCCCCCAGTTACAGTTCACGATGGTGCTAGAGCCATAGAAATAGTGGATGCGTGTTACAAGTCAGTGGAGAGAGGAGATCCTCACGTGTTTTTCGGGAGGTGATAAGGGATGGGAAAATGGAAGATTCCACCTGAAGGAGGACACATGGAAAAACCAACGGGAATTTACTACCAGACCATGACGATGAAGGAGATAAAGGAGAGACTGAAAAAATGTGATCTCATAATAATACCTGTTGGAAGTACCGAAAATCATGGCCCCAACGCTCCAACTGGAGAAGATACCTTCCTTGTGACGAGGATGGCAGAACAGGTTGCCTTGAAGACAGGGTGTACCGTTGCAGAACCCATATGGTACGGTTACCATCCGTATCATCATATAGGAATGCCAGGAACCGTTCCTGTAAAGGACGAAGCTTTCATAGATTATCTTGTAAGTGTTATAGCTGGTTTCTGGAACACGGGTTTCAGAAAGCAGATACTGCTCAACGGGCATGGTCAGGAGTTCGTCATACCGGTGGCTATACACAAATTTGCCAAGATTTTCCAGGTACCAGCGATAATAATAAATCTGAACTGGTACCACGCTATCCAGGATAAATTCAAGACCAAAGAAGAAGGTGGGCCATACGAAACACCCTTCATTCACGCAGACGAAGTGGAAACTTCATGGAGTCTCGCACTGTTCCCAGAATTTGTTCATCAAGAATGGGCAGTCGATACTCAACCCCAGGGTTTCTTACCTGAAGGGCATATAGACAAAGCGGGGAATCTTCTCCACAGGCCCATAGCATGGTACGGTCATGTTGGGGGAGGACCGATCGAAGTTTCAGCGTATCCAGAGGGAGTCGTGGGGAAAGCAACCCTTGCCGATGCGAGCAAAGCTAAAGAAGGAGTGGAGGCTCTCCTCGATTACCTCGAGAAACTCGTCAGAGATATAATGGATAGATTCCCGCCAGGAAAACTCCCACCGATAGAGAAGATGACACAAAAGCCGAAAGAAGAAGTAGAGGCAGTGTTGAAGGAACCTTTATCTGAGGGGTGGAGAAACATATATACAATTGGAAATCTCTGGTGATGAAAATCCGGCGCGCTCGCGCCGGATAGTCCATCTGAGGGGGGATGCCTTATGAGAAAGTTTTTCCTCGTGATACTTTTGATCGTCGCAATACTTGGATTTTCCAAGTACACGTTCTACCTGGTGTCCCATGGAGGTCCTGCAGATCCGTTCTGGGGAGTCGTCATGAAAGGTATGAAGGATGCGGCTGAGAAATACGGAGTTGAAGCGATCTACCTGGGTCCTGAGAAGTACTCATTGAAAGAATTCATCGACCTTGTGAACAGTGCCATCGCCAGAAAACCAGACGGTCTTATCGTCACGATAACAAATCCCGTTGCTCTTGATGAACCACTGAGAAAAGCTATAAAGATGGGAATACCTGTTGTCGCAATAAACGTACCGGACACAAGGCCTCCCGAAGAGGCTATACCCTACCTCGTTTACGTTGGTATGGATGAGTATCTAGCTGGAGTCTATGCTGCAAGAAGGATGCTTCAGGAATTCACACCGAAGAGAGCCGTCGTTGCGATTCATGAGCCAGGCCATGCGGGATTGGAAGCAAGGGCCAAGGGTATCATAGACGTTCTTTCTAAGAAAAACATACCCGTTGAGAAACTGGACATAACCACAGATCCAACGAAGGCTCTGACAATAATGAAGAGCTACCTCATGAAGCATCCAGATACCGACGCGATATTCACTCTAGGGCCTCTTGGGGCACATCCTGCCATACAGCTAGTTGAAGAGGAAGGATTGGTGGGGAAAGTTAAGATAGGGGCTATAGACCTAACAACGAAGATAACGGATGCCATAAAGAAAGGGATCGTGATGTTCACCATAGACCAGCAACAGTACCTTCAGGGATACCTTCCCGTTGTATTCCTGTACCTCTACAAAGAGTACGGTCTCATACCACATGAGAAGGTTCTAACAGGACCTTCCATCGTCGATAAGTCCAACGTTGAAATCGTTGAGAAGACCGTGAAAATGGGATACAGATGAAGAAAAGGGGGAGGCTCTCCTCCCCCTTTTAAATCGGAGGGATTGCAAGTGGAGGCTGAAAAGATAGAGGCTGAAGGCTTCTTGATGAAGATACTGAGGCTCAAGGAGCTTGGTGCCATCGTTGGTGTGGGTGTTTTCTTCGTGCTTTTCATGTTCATATCGGAAAGATTTCTCAGTATTGAAAACCTAGCATCCACCTTCACAATGGCTTCAGAGCTTGGAATAGTTGCCATTGGAATAACGATGCTGATGATCTCAGGTGAATTCGACCTTTCCGTTGGTTCGACTTACGCTGTTGTTCCCATGATAATGGCTATAATGATGAATCATGGTGTACCAAGCAGCAAAATTTTGAAGTTCTTCGGAGGGAGACTCGCAGGGGATTTGAGATACTCTGGTGCCTGGTTCATCGTTCTTGCCATCATTTTTGGCCTCATTCTTGAGAGAACGACCTATGGAAACTGGGTCTTTGCAACGGGAGGAAATCCTGGCGCCGCCAAAGCCCTGGGTATACCGACCGAGAGAGTGAAGCTTGTAAATTTCGTGATGAGCGGCCTTCTTGCTGGAATAGCCGGCATAACCACTTTTGGAAGGTTCAAAATTATAGATCCAACCCTTGGGCAGGGTATGGAACTTGAAGCCATAGCTTCAGCAGTTATTGGAGGATCACTCTTAACAGGTGGTTACGGAAGTATCTTAGGAACTTTCATAGGTGCCTTCATGATAGGTATGGTGAGAAGTGGCCTTGTTCTTGCAGGCGCTCCCGCTTACTGGTACAGAGCTTTCATAGGAGTTATTCTCGTTATAGCAGCAATAATAAACGCGAGGATAAGAAAGAAGGTGGCGGGATGAGTGAATATCTTGTTGAGATGAGAGGAATAAAGAAGAGTTTTGGAAGAGTCCAAGCTTTAAAAGGTGTCGATTTTCATGTGAGAAAGCAGGAGATAGTGGGGCTTTTAGGAGATAACGGGGCTGGAAAATCAACGCTCATTAAGATTCTCGTTGGGTACCATCAACCAGATGAGGGAGAGATATATTTCGAGGGTAAAAGAGTTTTCTTCAAATCCCCCTGGGATTCCAGAAAAGTGGGAATAGAGACGGTTTACCAAGATCTTGCACTCGTCAATTTGATGCCCATCTGGAGAAATTTCTTCCTTGGAAGAGAGATCATCCGAAAAATCGGGCCTGTGAAAATTCTCGATGTTGGGAAGATGAAAAAAATCGCAAGGGAAGTCCTAAGGGACATTGGGATATTCATAAGATCAGCTGATGAGACGGTCGCGTTTCTCTCTGGGGGAGAAAGACAGGCAGTTGCGATAGCAAGAGCCATTCACTTTGGTGCAAAACTTCTCATACTGGATGAGCCGACTGCTTCTCTTTCGGTTGGAGAGACGAGGAAAGTTCTCGAGCACATATTGGAAGCCAAAAAACGAGGAATTTCAGTGATATTCATAACCCACAACATATATCATGTTTACGAAGTGGCTGATAGATTGGTCCTTCTGGAAAAAGGTGAAAAGATCGGTGATTACGATAAGAAAGATGTCACCCCTGAGAAAGTGATGGATATAATAGCTGCAGCAGCTGGGATTACCAAGTAAGGAGGTGGAGAAATGAAGTACTCACTGGTTATATCGACAACAGATGCCTCCTTCGACGCACTCGCTTTCAAAGGTGATCTCATGAAAGGTGTCAAGATGGCGAGAGAGTTAGGGTATGACGCCGTCGAAATCGCGATAAGAGATCCCGAGAGTGTCGATGTGAAAACTTTGACGAGTCTTTTGGAAAAAGAGGCCATGAGAGTTTCGGCAATAGGTACAGGGCAAGCTTTCCTTGCGGATAAACTCAGTCTTTCAAGCTTGGATGAAGAGGTGAGAAAGAGAGCGATTGAAAGGTTGAAGAAACACATAGATTTTGCAAAGAGTGTAGGAGGGCATGTGATAATAGGTTTGATAAGAGGTTTTTTCGGAAAGGAGAGAGAAAAGGCCTACGGAAAACTCGTGGAGTCAGTTAGAGAGCTTTGCTCTTATGCCAAAGAAAAAGATGTTAAACTCGTTGTCGAACCTATAAACAGGTATGAGTGCGATAACATGAACACAGTTGAAGAAACATTAAAGTTTTTAGAAGATGTTAATTGCCAGAATGTTGGACTCCTTCTGGACACCTTTCACATGAATATAGAAGAACCTGTGATAGAAGAGAGTATCAGGAAAGCTGGTGGTAGGTTGTATCATTTCCACGTTGCAGACAGCAACAGATGGGCACCTGGATGTGGCCACATAGATTTCAAATCGATAATGAAGGTGTTGAAGGATATAAAGTACGATGGTTTCGTTTCCGTCGAGTGTTTACCCCTTCCAGGAGGCCCAGAGGAATCTGCAAGGATAGCTTTGAAAACTCTGAAAGGATGTGAAGGTGGTTGATCCATGTTTGCAGAAGAAAGAAGGAGAAAGATCGTCGAATATCTGAGGGAAAGGGGAAAGATAACGGTAAAGGAGCTCTCAAGAGTATTCAAAACGAGCGAAGTGACTATCAGGAAAGATTTGGAGATTCTGGAGAGCATAGGAGAGCTCATAAGGACTCATGGGGGAGCGATCCTTCCCCATGGAACCAGAGCCGAATGGGATTTTTTCAAGAAGATGTCACAACACAGGAAAGAGAAGGAAGAGATAGCGAAAAGAGCTGTTAGCCTTTTAAAAGAGGGAGAAACGATCATTCTAGATAGTGGGACGACCCCTTATTACATAGCGAAAACCATAAAAGAATCTGGATTCGAGAGATTGACAATCGTCACAAACAACATATACATAGCAGAGTTGATACTTGAATCCAGAAACGAAGTGATACTCCTTGGTGGTTATATGAGAGAGCACAGTCTGTCACTCGTTGGGCCGTTCTCGGTGGAGCAGCTTGAAAAGATACATGTGGACAAGGCTTTCCTTGGAACAACGGGATTTTCAGAGAAGGGTTTCATGACACCCAGTATCGTCGAAGCGGAGGTTAAACACAAAATGGTTGAGATAGCAGAAGAAACCTTCATCGTAACGGATTCCAGTAAATTCAAAAGGAAAGCCTTTGCTCTTTTTTGCACCCTGGATGAAGTTGATGGTGTCATAACCGATAGTATGGTTCCAAAGGAAACTGAAAGAATCCTTCTTGAAAGCGGTTTGAGAGTTTTTAAAGTATAGATTAAATGTAGAGGAGGAATAACATGGCTGAATTCATGAATCCTTTCAGTGGAAAGGTTCCTGAAAGAAAGCTCACGAAAGAAGAGCTAATAAGAGCTATAAGGATGGATCTTGCCGCTGAAGAAGAGGCGGTTCACGTTTACATGGCACATGCGGAAGCAACCGACGATCCTCTCGTCAAAAAGGTCCTGATGGATATAGCCAACGAAGAAAAAGTGCACGCAGGAGAATTCCTGAGACTTCTGCAGATACTAACAGGAGATGAAGACGAATACCTGAGAAAGGGTGCGGAAGAAGTCGATGAAATGGCAAAGGAGCTGAAGAAAGAGAAGGAATGATCATATAGCTGATTTATCCTTATATCGACTGATAGGCTCGCCAGCATGTAAGCCTCCTCAAAGGACAGATTCGGTTTCTCTTTGAGCAGCAGCACAGCTTCTCTCGTGACAACTCTCAAAGCTTCTTCCACCTTCCCCATCACCCATGACCGCGCTTGTCAGCTGCACCGGGCTGAAGCCTCGGAGCTTGCTCAACCCTCCCGATGGAGAGGAGCATCAGGCTGGCTGACAAGCAGCCCCTTGAGGCTCTCTTCCCGGGTCTTTGACAGAACTCTGAGCGCTATATTGATCGCCCCAACAATGTCTGCTTGCTCTCCGTATCCACAGTTCTGGCAAACGAATTTCTCTCCGTGGCTGGGACGATTGTCTTTTGAAATAAAACCACAGACAGGGCATGTTTGAGAAGTGTAACTTGGATTAACATACTCGGCAGTGACACCACAGTACAACCTCGCTTTGCACTCTATCTTTTTCTGGAGCGATGCGAAAGGCCACTGCTCTGCCTGACGTCTTGCTTCTTTGTCTTTGTCACGGTAGGTAATACGGTTGGAGCGAATTTGAGTTAGATCTTCAAGAACAAACTTTGCCTGAGGATGAGATTGAACGAAGACGTTGTTTTTGTCCTTTGGAAACATCAAGTTTGAATCGAAGCATTAGCGTCAATTGCATTTTCAATCACATTAGATTGTTTGATTGAAATTAAAGTTCAACAGCCGTCCTTCCTCTCCTCGACAAATCTCGGAGCTTCCGGGCGGCTGAAAAGGGGTATGGTGAAAAAAAACGGCACCGAATCCGGTGCCGTGATGATTTTTGGTGATCACTCAGAAATTCAAAATGACACTTTCCGACTGGAATGGAATATTTAACTTCAGAGTTGGTAAGGTAACGACAGCTTTTCCATCACTGACCGTTATCACGACCTCGTAGGTTCCCGTACTATCATAGGTATGAGAAGCATCAACAGTTCCTGTAGTAATGTTCTCCTCGGAGAATTTTTCAGAACCATCTCCCCAATCGATCTCAACGGTTAAAGGATCATTATCGGGATCTGAAAGGGTGAGAGTCAGTGTCACAGCATTTCCTGTTCCACTGATTTCAATTGACTCCACCACAGGTTTTCTGTTGAACAGAAAACATCCACTCATAACCAGTACAAGCGTTAAAACTAATGCGAGTAAAACAAACCTTTTCATATCGTCAGACCTCCTCACCTCAGTGTTTTTCTAATATTATACATCCATTTGAAAGCCTTCTCCAAATTTTTCGACACATATGATAACATTAGCACATGATAAGGAGGTGGAAGTGTGAAAAAATACACACTTTTCATTGTACTTGCGATAATCGCCGTGTATTTCCTGACAGGCATATTCCAGGTGGGACCTTCAGAAGTTGCCCTGGTCAAAACATTTGGTAAATACTCTTACATGGCACAACCTGGTATACATTACAGGTTGCCTTACCCTTTCCAAAGCCATGTCAGGGTGGATGTTGCAACGGTCAGGAAGGTTGAAATAGGTTTTCGAAGTATCATGAGAGGTTCCAACATCGATTACGTTTCGATCCCCCAAGAAGCTTTGATGATAACGGGTGATGGAAACATCGTGAGCGTTGAGGCTGTTATTCAATACAGAGTCAAAGATCCTGTCGCTCTTGCATTCAACATAACTGAAGAAGAGAACCTTGTCAGGTTCACAACGGAATCCGTTTTAAGGGAGAAGGTGGCGATGAAAACGATAGACGATGTCCTCACTGTTGGAAGAGATGTTATAGCGATGGAGACGGCAAAACAGGTTCAAGAAATTCTGGATTCTTATTCTTCCGGTATAAAAGTTGAAAACGTGTACCTTCAGGAAGTCACACCTCCTGAGGCTGTTCTTGAAGCTTTCGATGATGTCAACAACGCAAAGCAGGATAGAGAAAGGTACATAAACGAAGCGAGAAAATACGCCAACGATATTGTTCCAAAGGCTGAGGGAGAAGCTCAGATGATATTAAAAGAAGCGGAAGCTTACGCTAATGAGGTATACCTGAAGGCTTTGGGAGAGGCTAAAAGATTCGAGAAAATACTGGAGGAGTACAGAAAAGCTCCTGATATAACGAGGAAAAGACTTTTCCTGGATGCGATGCAGATCGCTCTCACAAACTCTAAGAACAGGATCTTGGTTCTTGATAAAGGTACTCTGAAATTTTTGAACATAAACGAGCTTCTTGACCTGAGAGAAGGAGGGGGAAAATGAAGATAGCGATGATCGTCATAGGGGTGTTCATAGCCGTTGCCGTTTTGATACTCCTCTTCACCAGTATGTTCGTACTGGATCAAACGCAGCAAGCTGTTGTTTTGAGGTTTGGAAAGATTGTGAGGGTTGTGAAAGAGCCGGGCCTTCATTTCAAACAACCCTTCGTGGATAACGTGGTGAAATTCGAGAAGAGAATGTTGATATACGATATAGAGCCAGAGAAGATAATAACGGCTGATAAGAAAACTCTCATAATCGATACGTACACACTCTGGAAAATAAAGGATCCCAGAAAATTTATGGAATCTTTCAAAAGTGTCAGACTCGCACTTCCCAGAATCGATGACATAGTCTATTCACACATAAGGGATGTGTTCGCAAAGGGAACCTTTGAAGAAATAGTATCGGAGAAGAGGGAAGAATTTCTGGATAAGGTGACAAAGCTCTGTAAGAGAGATCTCGATGAGTTCGGTGTTGAAGTGGTGGATGTCAGGGTGAAACACGCCGATCTTCCACCTGAGAACACTCAGGCTGTCTACAACAGGATGAAGGAGGAAAGATACAGTATAGCTGCTCAGATAAGGGCGGAAGGTCAGAAAGAGGCTCAGAAGATAAGGGCAGAAGCTGATAAAAAAGTCAAGGTGATTCTAGCTCAAGCTTACAGTGAAGCGGAAAAAATCAAAGGAACGGGGGATGCGAGCGCTGTTTCTATATACGCTCAGTCGTTCTCAAAGGATCCCGATTTCTATGAGTTCTGGAGAACAATGGAACTATACAGAGATTCTCTGAAGGATGCTGTCATAATAGCTGGGGAAGATGCTGAGGTTCTGAAATTCATGATAAAAGAGAAATGACTATATCTGCATCCTCATGATATCTCTGTAAGCTTCGACGATCCTGTTTCTAACTTCCACTGTCAATCTGAGAGCCAAGGAAGCTTTTTCAGCTTCTATTATCACTTCGTGTATGTTACTTATCCTGCCCTCTGCGAAATCGTCTGTGAGCTTCTCAGCTCTCTTCTGAAGCTCATTCACTCTGTCTATGGCTTGTTTTAAAATGTCTGCAAAGTTCCCTTTCCCTTTACTCTTATTCAACTTCTCTGGAAAGATAGGACCTATTCCCTCGATTCTATCCACCACTTAGATCATCCCCTCCCTATCTGAAGGGCACTGTTTATCATCGATTTTGTGACGTTAAAAGCGGAAACATTCGCCTCGTAAGCTCTCTGTGCACTTATCAAATCCACCATCTCCCTTACTACATTGACATTAGGCATTCTAACGTACCCGTTTTCATCGGCATCGGGATGAGAAGGATCGTAAACAAGCTTAAAGGGAGATGGATCCTCCCATATTCCCACAACTTTAACTCCCACACACTCCATTATACCATTTGCGGATCTTTTCAAATATTCTGCGAATATCGGAACTTTCCTCCTGTAAGGTTCCCCTCTGCTCGTTCTCGTAGTCTCAGCGTTGGCTATGTTGGTTGATATGACATCCAGTCTCAACCTTTGAGCCGACATGCCGGTTGCACTTATATTCATTATGGAAAACTCGTTCATTATCTCACACCCCTGAGAACCGCATTGTACCTGTCTACGTTCATGGACATCAGTCTCGATAGAACTTGATACCTCAGGCCATTTTTGACCATTTCGACTATTTCGTATTCTATATCCACGTTGTTGCCATCGTTTCGCATGGATGTTGAGTAATCTATCAGAACGCGGGGAGAGACACGCTCATCCATCTTCGAAATATGCTTTGGATGAGTTGTCAGAAGTTTTAATTCATTCCTCTCCCTTTTAAGAAACTCTTCGAACACAACGTACCTCCTTTTGTAACCAGGAGTGCTGATATTCGCTATATTCAGAGAATGCACTTTTTGTCTTAACATAGAAACGTCCATCGCTCTCTTGATAGTATAGAAATTCGTGTTGAACATTCATCCACCTCCATATAGGATATTTCTATGAAGGTGTCGTTTCTCCTAAAAAATTTTCGTGGTAGAATAAAATGTTAAAAACTTTCTGGGGGAGAAAAAATGTCTAATGAGAAAAGGAAAGGATCCGATAAATCCTATGGAGGGGATAAACCTATGGATGTGAGAATAGGAGAAATAATCAGAGATAACTGGAAGGAAGAAGCGAGAGTTCATGCTTTGTTGAATATGGCAATAATGGACCTTTTAAAAGGTCTTTCCAAGGACAGATTCCTGATGATGGTTGTTCTAACACCTTATAACCTCCTTCCAAATCTCGAAGGAATATCCCTTCTCAAGAAAGAAGGAGATGGTTGGAAGGTTATATACGGGTTTGGAAAACATGAAGAGATGACTGGGAAAGTTCTAGATGAACTGCCAGAAGGTGTTGCAAACTACTGGTTAGAGGATATGATGATCGCAGTAGAAGGTTCTCTGGAAGAATTTGAAAAGAGATTTCTGGAGTATTATTTCACTCTGGCATCGCTTCAATACGCTAACATAGTCGAAGTTGAGAGATTGAAGGAAGATCTTTTAAGGGACACTCTAACAGGAGCCTATACCAGATGGTTCGGTGAAAAGCTCTTGAAGCATGAAGCTGAGAAAGCGAAGCGAAATCACACGATGTTCTCCCTGGTCTTCATAGATATCGATGACCTGAAAGAGGTGAACGACAAATTCGGTCACAGTGAAGGAGACAAGTTGCTGAGAAACTTCGTTAAGGCTTTTCAGAGTGCAACGAGGGAAGAGGATATATTGATAAGATGGGGTGGAGATGAATTTCTAGCTATATTTCCGGAATCTTCCTATGAGAACACTTTGAAGATAATGAAAAGGTTTGAGAAGTTTCCCATATCGTACGGTATAGCTGAATGTCCAAAAGATTCCATTGATCCGAGCATGCTCATTGAGAAAGCCGATAAGAGAATGTACAGAATGAAGTATCAGAAAAGAACCTGAGGGGGAATTTCCCTCAAAACCTTCAGTCTTATCCCATACAATTTTTCCAAAACATCTGTTTTTATGATCTCCTCTGGCCTGCCTGATGCTATTATCCTTCCGTTTTTCAACGCCACTAACCTGTTGCAAATTCTGGAAGCGATGTTGATGTTGTGAAAAGCAGAGATCACAGTTTTACCGTTCTCAGCAAGTTTTTTTAGAACCTCCGCTATTTCCAATATGTGTTTGGGATCTAGATGAGCCGTTAATTCATCGAGAACTATGATATCAGTCTCTTGAGCCAGGGCCTTTGCTATCAAGGCTCTTCTTCGCTCTCCCCCACTCAATGACCAATATCTTCTCTCTTCAAAATCTTCCAGTCCAACCATTTTCAAACTCTCTCTCATGATTTCCAGATCTCTTTCATTTTCAGTATCGAACATGCCTCTGTGTGGAATCCTGCTGGTTAGAATGATATCCTTCACTTTGAAATCGTAGATGGGTAGGAATTCCTGACTCACCATGGTTATTTTCCTTGCGATCTCCTTCCTTTTCATTCTCTTCAAATCTTTTCCGAAAAGCTCTATCTTTCCTTTCAAAGGTTTCAACAGGCCAAGGATGATCTTCAAAAAGGTCGTCTTCCCCGCTCCATTGGGGCCTATTAGTCCCACGAAATCCCCCTCTTCTACGGAGAAATTTTCAATGATCAGGGAAAAACCATTTGAATACTCAAATTTGAGATCAATTACCCTCAAAATTTCAGACATTTTTCACACCACTCTTCAGTAGGAATATCATCATAGGAGCTCCTAACAGGGCGGTTATAACACCAACCGGAAGCTCTGTTGGACTGAAGAGGCTCCTTGAGAGAGTATCACATAAAGGCAGAATGATACCTCCTATCATCGCACTTGCAGGAATGGAGTGTTTGTAATTAGCTCCTACGATTCTCCTTGCCATATGAGGTACGATGAGACCTATAAAACCTATAGCCCCCGTTCTGGAGACAAAAAACGCCGTTGTCAGGCTCCCAATAATGTACAGGAACACTTTGAGCCTCTCAGTGTTCACACCAGATACCATCGCTTCCTCCTCACCAAGAGCCATCGCATTCAGCTCGTTCCAGAACGCATAAGAAATTGCTATGAAAATCAGGGCTGGGATGACCATGACCGTCACATCATCCCAGCCTAATCCCGAGAAGCTGCCGAACAACCACGTGGATATGTGAGTTATGTTCCTTCTTGATAGAACGATGAGGAGTATCGTGGCAGAACTGAAAAGGGTCCCTATAACGACACCTGCAAGTACCAGCTCTGTTATGAGAACCCTTTTCCCCCTTTTTGCAATCATTAAAGGAATGAAGGAAGCAAGAATAGCGAACAGGAAGTTGAGGATATACAGTTTTTTAAACCAAAAAGTCCCGAATATTCCCAAAAGGTAGGGATCTATCAAGGGATTCTTCAAAAGTCCTTGGAATGTGTTTCCAATGCATGCAAGACCAGAACCAACTATCATGGAGGATACGACCCTTGGAAGCCTTAAATCAAAGATTATCCTCTTCGCCACGGCATCATTACTCAATCCCAAAAGAACTTTTAGAACCTCAATGATGCTTATTTTCACCGATCCGAAGCTTAGATTAAGAAGTACAAAAATGATGAATAAAAAGGGGAGAACCCCCCTGTTCTTCATTCTTTGCTACCTCCGTGAAAGATGCTGTAGAACACATCGAGAAGCTCAAATATATATGGTGATGGTTGACTTGCAAGGTTGCCATCTATCGAAAAAACTCTTTTCTCCTTCACCGCATTCACACTCTTGAAAGGTGGAAAATCAAGCACCTTCTGTACATCTGTATTTTCTGAACTTTTGGAGAAACTCGCAACTATTATGACATCTGGGTTCATTGCCACCACGTATTCGATGGATATCTGAGGCCATCCGTTAGGTCCAGGTATACCGGAAGCTATGTTGATACCACCGGATAGGGATATCAACTCGTTCAAGTACGAACCCTCTCCACATGTCCATATGTCCCTGAGTTCAGGGCCTGGCGGAGACATCAAGAATAGAACCTTCGGTCTTTCAGAAGGAGGGATGTTGTAGGTTTTCTTCCCCAAGGATATCATCTTATTCTCCAGGTCTTTAGCCATTTTTCTGGCTTTTTCTTCTTCTCCCATGACGACACCTACCAGCACGAGATCCTTCAAAATGTCCTTCAGAGAAACTGGGTTCAGAACGAGTACTTTCAAACCTTTCCTCTCCAATTTTTCAACTTCGGGAAGCTGAAATCCACCAAAGGACACAACGAGATCCGGATTCAAAGAGAAAATCTTTTCAATGTTCAGGGGAACCATGTCCCCTATTCTCTCAGCTTTCTCGTAGCTGTCCCAGTTTGTAACACCGACGATGTATCTTTCAATGCCCAAGAAGAGAAAGAATTTTGTCGCAGCCGGTGAGACACTGACGATTCTTTCAGGTTTTTTTTCGATCTCCACGATTCTGCCGGCATCGTCTATAACCGTGAGAGAAAGCCCAACAATCGAAAGCAGTATCAGCACCAGAACAACTAGTTTTCTCATCCTTCAAGCCCCCTTTCCAAAAAATTTCTCCACCTTTCCGGCTCGGGAAAGGTGGTTTACCTCCATCACGGGCGGGTTTCCCGGCTTCCGGATCATCCTACTCCCCGCGCCTTCCCGGGTTTCCCCAGTGGCATTTTGCGGGTTTCGTCCCCGGTTACGGTGGCGGCCCCGCGCCGGACTTTCACCGGCTTCCCCTTTAAACCCTGCGGGTACCGCGTGATGGAAGATATTCAATTCTCCTCGAGTCTAAATTATAGCACCTTCCACTCCTCTGTATGAAATCTTTTTTGATCTCTCGAGTTCATCCTTTATCCTATGTTTTATAGTGTACTCATCAGTTTCCATTATTATCTGCTTGGCCTTTCCGTTTTTCATGTTTACCACTATGGGAGCCAGAAGGTTGATGGTGGCATCATCTGGTTTGTCCTTCGGTATCACGACCACACACCATACAGAAACGTCTTCATTCTTCTCAATACCCAAATCCTGTACATCTTTCTCAGGGATGTCGACATGATAATCCAGTCTCACAATCCAAGGATCTATTATGGGAAGGGCGACATCCTTGTCCTCCAGCGAAACAAGCCATTTAATGGGCTCAGTCCTCGCAACCGACACGATGGCGAATTTTCTGAGATGATCGAAACCAGGTATCCCCTCTTCAAATGTTATGATCTCTTTCTCTGAGAGATCCATCTCACCCAGTTTCGTTTTGAAGATCATCTACCATCACCTCACATAGTCTACGAGTGTATTTTGAATGACTCTTGCAGCGGATTTCAAAGCAGCTTGAAGAACCGCTTGTTGCATCGATAGATCCGTCAGAACCTCGGTTATATCCGCGTCCATCTCCTTCGACAGGTACTCCGTCATGAAAAACTCTAGATCGTTGATTCTCGTCTCGATGAGATCCATAACTTTCATGGATGCACCGACTTTTGCCACATTTTCCATCAACCTGTCTTCAAACAGAGAGAGCTGCTTGAGAGCAACGTTCGACAAGTACTCCTCAACGTCCTGAGGATTTCTTTTCAAAACATCGATCGCATCCCTCAGCATTTGAAAAACGTCGACCCCGTTATTCGTTCTGAAAAGATCGTAAACCGTTAAACCATACTTCAGTCTGTATCCCAGAACTTCCACACTTCTGCTGACGTTGGAATCCGGATTCAGGACGATCGTCCAATCTCCATTGACTTTTTTAACAGGATCTTCATCAAAATCTGCTCCACCGAATATCCTCTCTTCCCCAACCCTCATGTTCGCCATTCCAGCAAGACTGTCCAGGATCTTCTCAAGTTCGCGAGCGATCGCAAGCCTCTCATCTTCGGACATGGTGCCGTTTGCCCCTCTGATCAGAAGCTCCCTGATCCTGTGATATATACTGGAGATCTCTCTGAGGACAGAATCGTACGCGTTAACGTAGTTTTTCACATGATCCACGTTCCTTTTGAACTGCTCGATCTCTCTCTTTCTGGCATCTATATTACTGGCCCTTGTTGCAACAACCGCATCATCACTGGGATATCTAACCTTGTAACCTGA
>MZGO01000099.1 GCA_002084985.1 Thermotoga sp. 4484_232
GTTGGAAAGGCTATAGAATCTCTGGGACTGAAGGGTTACAGGATCGGTGGGGCTGAGATATCTAGAAAACATGCAGGCTTCATAGTTAACATAGGTGGTGCGAAGTTTGAGGATATATTGAAACTCATAGATCTTGTGAGACGAGAGGTGAAGAGAAATTACGATGTGGTTCTGGAAACGGAGGTGGAAATTTGGAGAAGTTCAAAACGCTGAAAGGAACCTGTTCTGCGAGATTGAATATCAGAAGATCACAGTTCATATCTTACGTTTCCCCTGTGAGTAATCTGGAGGAAGTGAGAATCTTTTTGAAAGAGAGGGTTAAAAAGGATGCCACTCATAACTGCTACGCTTACAGAATCTTGGAAAAAGGCAATATTTTGGAATTCTCAACAGATGCCGGGGAACCCAGAGGAAGCGCGGGTCTTCCCATATTGAACGTTCTCAGAAAAAGGGATCTGGTCAACGTGGTGGCTCTGGTCATACGATATTTCGGAGGGAAAAAACTCGGTGTGAGGGGTCTAATAGATGCTTACTCGAAGGTTGTGGAGATGTCTCTTAAAGGATGTCAGGAAATCCTCATGGTTAAAATGAAAAAGTACTCTGTTTTCCTGAAGTACGAAGATATGGAGAAGAAAATGGAGAAAATCTCGAAATGTAGAATTTTGGATATTGAATACAAAGAGAACGGCGTCGAGATAACATTCCTTGCAGAGATGCAGGAGAATTTTCCTGGAGATTTTGAGGAAGTATACGTCCCTCAGGTTGAATGATACGTACTGAGAAAGCTCCTAACACTATCCTCAAGTAATTCGAGATTTTTTCCAGCTTTTTCTCTCGTTTTCTCAGAAACGTGTAAATAGAATTTCAGCTTCGGTTCTGTTCCAGATGGCCTCACGTATATGGTACCCTCGTCGAAGATCAACTTCAATGTTTTGTTGGGCCTCACATGACCGATTCCCTTCGAAAAATCTGTGAAATCTCTAACTACGAGTTTCCCAAAGGTTGAAGGGGTATGCTCCTTCAAATATCCGTATATTTCTTGTGCTTTCTCAACACTCGAAAGTTCAACTCCCAGGAGTTTCTCCATGTAAAAGCCGTACCTTCTGTAAAGTTCATTGAGTAGCGATAACGGATTTTCTTCTTCCGAGAGAAGTCCAGCTATGAGACACGAAGCTATCACCCCGTCCTTATCTTTAACGAAGTTCCCAGCTAAAAATCCATAGCTCTCCTCGAAAGCGAGAAGAAATCCATTATTTCCCTTTTTCTCTTCTCTGACGATAACATCCCCTATGAATTTGAAGCCCGTTGGCGTTTCAAAAAGATGAATACCTCTTTCATCACACATTGGACGAACCATATCGGTCGTGACAATCGTCTTAGCCAATCTTCCATCTTACACGACATGTAATGGAGAAGAAGGACACCTATCTGATTTCCAGTGAGTTTCACGAATTCCTCACCTTCTTTCACGATCAAACCGACTCTATCGCAATCTGGATCCGTTGCTATTCCAAAGGAAATCCCATCACGATTCATGTACTTTTTAACGAGTTCGAGGGCGTCATCTTCTTCAGGATTCGGCACCCGAACCGTCGAGAAGCTACCATCCCAACTTGCCTGTTCTTTCACAAGGGTAACATCCACACCTGCTCGTTTCAGGGCTTCCGATACCATCTTCAAACCAGTACCATGAAGAGGGGAGTAGACTATTCCTAAGGGTTTTGAAATGAGTGGCTCTACCAGTTTTTCTACCCTTTCTAGATAACTCTCGATGATATCATCGGGCACAGTGTTGAGCTCGTATTCATGGAATTCCTCAACGGGTCCCAATTTTTCCATGTGGCTTCTTATTTTATCCGCAGTCTCTGGCAGTATCTGAACTCCTTCTTCATTGTAGACTTTGTATCCATTGTATTCAGGTGGATTGTGACTCGCCGTCATCACGATTCCAGCATCCGCTTCCATATACCTGACGGCGAAGGAAAGAAGAGGAGTTGGGACGGGCTCTTTAAACAGGAACACGTCCATACCGTTTCTTTCCCCTAACTCCACCTGTTCCGAAAAGGATCAAATCTTTTCCCTCCTCATTCTTGGTTCGAATGATATTTTAACATTTCTGATGAACAGGGGTCGAGGGGCGAACACCGATGAAGGATGAACACCGCCAGTCCCTTGTATCATCGCTCTATCTCCCGATAATCCAATGTGGTAGAATTTCTTCAGACCCACGATCTGGGAGGTGACGGCCTCTTGACAGCGTACATCATAAGAAGACTCCTTTTGCTCCCCCTGATCCTTTTCGGGGTCAGTCTGATCATATTCTCCATGATGCAGGTTCTGGGACCGGATAAGCTCCTCGCCGCGTACGTCAACCCCAACATATTAGATAAAGCGACGGAAGAGGCTTTGGAAGCTTTGAAGGAAAAATACGGATTGAATGATCCCATGATAGTGAGGTACACGAAGTGGCTCAGAAACGTTCTTAAAGGAGATTTTGGTTGGTCTCTCGTCGGTAAAGAACCGGTGAAAGATGCCATACTGGAAAGGTTGCCATACACCGTGGAACTCGCCCTTTATGCTATATTTCCCGTTGTAGTCGTTGGAATATGGCTTGGAGTTATCGCTGCAGTCAACAGAGACAGATTTCTGGATCATTTCATAAGGATATTCGCCGTCGTTGGTTGGTCTTTCCCCGATTTCGTTTTTGGCCTTTTGGTTCTCATGATCTTCTACAGTATGTTGAACTGGCTTCCACCAGGAAATCTGAGTAATTGGGCTGAAGAGGTCGTAAGATCTCCAGAATTCCATAGATACACACATCTTCTGACGATAGATGCCCTTTTGAACGGTAGATTAGATGTTTTCTGGGATGCTTTAAGACATTTGATAGGACCCATAATGACCCTATCCTGGCTGTGGTGGGCATATCTTTTGAGAATAACCAGGTCGAGCATGTTGGAGGTTTTGAACAAAGAGTTCGTCAGAACCGCGAGAGCAAAAGGGCTTCCCGAAAGGGTGGTCATAAACAAGCATGCAAGGAGAAATGCTCTCATCCCAGTTACGACAGTTGGAGGCGCGATGGTCATAAATCTCTTCGCTGGTACTGTCATAGTGGAGATGGTTTTCAACAGGACCGGTATGGGAAGTTTTACAGCATCAGCTGCTCTTCAGTTAGATTACGCATCCATAATGGCGAGTGCCCTTTTCTACTCCACAATACTCGTTCTAGGTAATTTGATCATAGATGTTTTGTATGCGACCATAGATCCCAGAATAAGATTGGGTTGAGAGGTGGGAGTGTGAGGCAGGAAACGAAAAGAATTTTTAGAAGGCTTTTTAAAAATCCCTCGGCGATTTTGGGTTTTTCGCTACTGATATTCTTCATCCTGGTTGCGATCTTTGCGCCTCTTTTGGCACCACCCGTGAATTCGTTCAACCCGAATATGAAGCTACCCGATCCTTACATCATGCCAGTTGTGAGCTGGAAACAAGAACCTATTCCTCCAACAACCAAGAAAGATGTCGATCCACAGAAGCTGGGGAGAGAGCCTATAAGGTGCATAGATTATCATCCATTCGGAGTAATCGGCGGAAGGGACATATTCTATGGTGTGGTCTGGGGTACGAGAACCGCTTTCAAGGTGGGAATAATTGTTACGGTCGTATCGACTTTGATAGGAATAACGATAGGTTCGATATCGGGTTACTTCGGAGGATGGGTAGATGAAATCCTCATGAGGATAACCGATGTTTTCCTCTCGATACCCTTCCTGGTAGCAGCTATTGTGTTAACGACAATCCTTGGGGTTGGATTGGATAAAGTTATGATAGCATTGATTGTCTTCGGATGGATGGGATCTGCAAGACTCATCAGAGGGAACATCCTTCAGGTCAAGGAAGAGCAATTCGTTCTCGCGGCGAAAGCTCTGGGAGTTCGTGATGTTTTCATAATAACAAAACACATACTTCCCAACACGATATTCCCCGTTGTGATTCAGGCATCCATG
Organism: Thermotoga sp. 4484_232; assembly: GCA_002084985.1. The sequence goes on from MZGO01000099.1 coordinate 4,008, forward strand.
AGGATGGGATCACTGGTCATAACGGCTGCTGCTCTCAGTTTTCTCGGTTTGGGGGCTCCACAGGGTTATGCAGATTGGGGTGCTCTTCTGAGTTACGCTCGCGATTGGATGCTCGAGATAGGGAAACATTGGTACGCCATCGTTTATCCAGGAACCGCCATGGTACTGTTCGTTTTGGCGTGGAATCTGGTGGGGGATGCTCTGAGAGATGCATTCGACCCAAGATTGAAAGGTTGAAGTAAGAGGAGGGAAAACGATGCCCGAACCATTACTCATCGTCAGGAATCTGAAGACCTATTTCTATACAGAAGATGGTGTGGTGAAGGCCGTTGATGGTGTAGATTTTGAGGTTTACGAAGGAGAGACACTCGGTATAGTTGGAGAATCTGGATGTGGAAAGAGCGTGACTTCCCTTTCGATAATGAGACTTCTGGATGAAAAGGGAAGGATCGTTGATGGTGAGGTGATCTTCAGAGGCAAAAATTTGCTGGAACTGCCGGAAGACGAGATGAGAAGGATCAGAGGAAACGAAATCGCCATGATATTCCAGGAACCGATGGTAGCTCTGAATCCAGTCTACACGATAGGGGATCAGATAATCGAGGCCATCACTCTTCATCAAAATGTCGACGAACACGAAGCCAGGAAGATGGCAATAGACCTCCTTAGAAAAGTCGGTATACCTGAACCGGAGAAGAGAATCGATGAATATCCTCACCAACTCTCAGGTGGTATGAGGCAGAGAGCCATGATCGCCATGGCTCTATCCTGCAGGCCAAGTCTTCTGATAGCCGATGAACCCACGACGGCTCTTGATGTTACCATCCAGGCTCAGATCCTTGAACTGATGAAAGAACTTCAGAAAGAATACGGTATGGCGATAATTCTGATAACGCACGATATGGGAGTGATCGCGGAGACAGCCGATAGAGTCGTGGTTATGTATGCTGGGAAAGTCGTAGAATACGCGGATGTCAAAACCCTTTTTAACGATCCCAAACATCCGTACACCTACGGACTGTTAACCTCCATCCCAAGACTCGATATAGAGCAAGAAAAGCTCAAGAGCATACCAGGTGTCGTCCCAGATCCATTGAATTTCCCTAGTGGTTGTAGATTTCATCCAAGATGTGAGTTCTTTGAAAAAGGAAAGTGCGATGTGAATGAGCCAGAGCTTGT
>MZGO01000100.1 GCA_002084985.1 Thermotoga sp. 4484_232
AAAAGAGAAGACGTTGATTACGTGAGAGCAGGTGATATAGCAGCGGCAATTGGGCTGAAAAATTCTCAAACAGGGGATACTCTTTGCAGTTCGGAAGATCATATCATTCTTGAAAAAATGGAATTTCCAGAACCTGTCATATCTGTCGCAATAGAGCCTCTGACGAAGGCGGACGAGGATAGACTCATCAAAGCTCTAAGAGCTCTTGAAGAGGAGGATCCTACTTTAAGGGTGAAAGTCGATAAGGAGACGGGTGAAACGATCATATCCGGTATGGGAGAGTTACATCTTGAAATAATAGTTGATAGGTTGAAGAGAGAATTCGGTGTTGGCGTTAGAGTTGGTCATCCACAGGTCTCCTACAGGGAAACCATAAGAAAAACTGTAGAAGCTGAAGGAAAGTACATAAAACAAACAGGTGGTAGAGGTCAATACGGTCACGTCGTTATGAGATTTGAACCTATAAGCCTTGAAAAACATTTCGAGTTCGAAGACAGAACAACTGGCGGAGTTATTCCAAAAGAATACATCCCAGCAGTAGAAGAAGGAGTAAAAGAAGCCATGATGTTCGGCATACTTGCAGGTTATCCAATGGTTGGAATAAAGGCGATTCTTCTTGACGGCTCTTACCACGAAGTGGATTCATCCGAGATGGCCTTCAAAATAGCGGCTTCTATAGCTTTTAAGGAAGCTATGAGAAAGGCGGATCCTGTTCTCTTGGAGCCAGTTATGAAGATCGAGATCACGACTCCAGAGGAATTTCTAGGAAACGTGGTATCTGACTTGAATTCCAGAAGGGCCAAGATCGATACCATGGAATCCAGAGGAAAGATGAGGGTTATCATAGCCTACGCTCCTCTTTCCGAATTGTTTGGGTACGCTACACGTATATGATGCAATTTTCCCACTATCAGGAGGTTCCAGAAAGAATCCTCGAAAGAATCATAAAGTATGTTTAAATAAGGTGTTAGGAGGAGGGAGAACGGATGGCAAAGGAAAAATTTGTTAGGAAGAAAACCCACGTTAACGTCGGAACCATCGGACACATCGACCATGGAAAAACAACGTTGACCGCTGCAATCACAAAATACCTTTCTTTCAAAGGATTGGCACAATTCATACCTTTTGAACAGATCGATAAAGCACCTGAGGAAAAGGCAAGAGGTATTACGATCAACATCACTCACGTTGAGTATGAAACTGAGAAGAGACATTACGCTCATATCGATTGTCCAGGACACGCTGACTACATCAAAAACATGATCACAGGTGCTGCTCAGATGGATGGTGCGATTTTGGTGGTCGCTGCAACAGATGGCCCCATGCCTCAGACAAGGGAGCACGTTCTCCTGGCAAGGCAGGTTAACGTCCCTTACATTGTGGTTTTCTTAAATAAAACCGATATGGTAGACGATCCTGAACTGATAGACCTCGTGGAAATGGAGGTAAGGGATCTTCTCAACAAATACGAATTTCCAGGAGACGATGTTCCCGTCATCCGGGGATCCGCACTTAAGGCTCTTGAGGGGCCCGATAATCCTGATGACCCAGTTTACGAACCTGTAAAAGAGTTGCTCGATGCTCTGGACAATTACATTCCAGAACCTGTGAGGGAAGTGGACAAACCATTCCTTATGCCCATAGAAGACGTTTTCTCCATAACTGGTAGGGGAACAGTCGTGACCGGCAGGATCGAAAGAGGAAGAATTAAACCTGGAGATGAGGTCGAAATAGTTGGTCTCACCGATGAGGTTAGAAAGACCGTTGTGACGAGTGTTGAAATGTTCAGGAAAGAGCTTGACGAAGGAATCGCTGGTGATAACGTTGGTTGTCTTTTAAGAGGTATCGAAAAGGATGAGGTTGAAAGGGGTCAAGTCTTAGCAGCTCCTGGTAGCATACATCCTCATACCGTTTTCAAAGCTCAGGTTTACGTTTTGAAAAAGGAAGAAGGGGGAAGACACACACCATTCATGAAAGGATACAAACCTCAGTTCTACATAAGAACCGCCGATGTCACAGGAGAGATAGCCGACCTTCCAGAAGGTGTCGAAATGGTTATGCCCGGTGACAACGTGGAAATAACTGTGAAATTGATCTACCCAGTGGCTATAGATAAAGGGATGAGATTTGCTATAAGAGAGGGAGGAAGAACCGTCGGTGCCGGTGTTGTGACGGAGATAATAGAATGAGGGGAGCGAACCCGCTCCCCCTTCTCACAAGAGGGAGGGTGCAGATGTCATGCCAGGTCAAAAGATAAGGATAAAGTTGAAGGCGTACGATCACAAGATACTGGATGAATCTGCTAAGAAAATTGTTGATGTTGCCAAATCGACGAACGCTAAGGTTTCAGGCCCCGTTCCTCTTCCAACGGAGAGGACTCTTTATTGTGTTTTGAGATCTCCTATGAAGCATAAAGATTCAAGGGAGCATTTTGAGAAGGTCGTTCATAAAAGGCTTATAGATATCATAGATCCTTCTCCAAAAACGATCGATGCTTTGATGAGGATAAACCTTCCAGCTGGGGTCGACGTTGAGATCAAATTGTAATCGGAGGTGTTTTTGATGAAAATGATTATCGGCAGAAAAGTGGGGATGACACAGATTTTCAAGGATAATAAAGCTATACCCGTTACGGTCATCAAAGCTGGCCCTTGTGTTGTCGTTCAGAAGAAAACAGTTGAAACGGATGGTTACAACGCCCTTCAACTTGGTTTCGAGGAGATTCCTGAGAAAAAGGTTAACAAACCCCTTCTCGGACACTTTAAAAAGTTCGGGGTGAAACCCTTCAGAATCTTGAAAGAGTTTCGGGTGGAAAACGTTGATGAATTCGAAATAGGTCAGGAGATAAACGTTTCCATGTTCAAAGAAGGAGACATCGTGGATGTCACAGGATGGTCCAAAGGAAGAGGATTTGCCGGTGCCATGAAGAGATGGGGATTCAGAGGCGGTCCGAAATCTCATGGTTCCAAGTTCCATAGACAATTGGGATCTGTCGGTCAGCATACAGAACCTGCTAAGATCTGGAAAGGAAAGAAGATGCCAGGTCGTTATGGAAATGAGAGAGTCACGATCAGGAATTTAGAAGTTGTAGAAGTGGACACGGAAAACAACCTTTTAGTTGTTAGAGGCGGCGTTCCGGGAGCGAGGGGTGGACTCCTTCTCATAAGGAGTGCCAAGGCCCCGAAAAAGAAGAACAAGGAGGAGTAATCCATGGCTCGCGTGGAAATGCTGAACATTAAAGGTGAGAAGATAGGTGTAATAGACTTGAAAGATGAGATTTTCAACATAGAGCCTCATCTCGATGTGATGTGGAGATACGTTGATATGCAACTCTCAAACAGAAGAGCGGGAACAGCCTCCACCAAGACTCGTGGAGAAGTTAGAGGTGGAGGAAGGAAACCGTGGCCTCAAAAACACACAGGAAGGGCAAGACACGGATCTATAAGATCTCCCATATGGCGCCACGGTGCTGTTGCCCATGGACCGAAACCAAGGGACTGGAGCAAGAAACTCAACAAAAAAATGAAAAGGCTTGCTCTCAAATCTGCTTTATCGGTGAAATACCGTGATGAGAAGCTGATAGTTATCGATGACATAAAGTTCGATCAGCCGAAAACAAAGAACATGAAAGAAGTTTTGGAGAATATGAATCTCAAGGAAGAGAAGGTACTGTTCGTTCTTCCTTGGAAAAAACAGGAATACTACAACGTCAAGTTATCTGCAAGGAATTTACCGAATGTCAAAGTTATAATAGCCGATAATCCCAACAATTCCGTCAACGGTGAGAATGCTGTTAGAATAGATGGTTTAAACGTTTATGACATGCTCAAATACGATTACCTGGTTCTAACAAAGGATATGGTACGAAAGATCGAGGAGGTGCTTAGCTTATGAAACGCGATAAACTCACGATCTACGATGTTCTTGTAAGACCTCTCGTTACAGAGAAAAGTCTCGCTTTAAGGGAGCATAGGAAATACGTATTTGAAGTGAATCCATTGGCTAACAAGGGACTCGTCAAAGACATAAAAGAGCTGGAAGGCGAGCACTGAAAGGGGTGACCATGATGGGACTTAGAAGATACAAACCCACAACACCAGGAAGGCGTTTTATGGTCGTACCTGATTTTTCAGAGATAACGAAGGAAGAGCCAGAAAAGTCCCTTACAGCACCTCTCAAAAAGACTGGCGGAAGGAATCACCATGGTCATATCACCGCGCGCCACAGAGGTGGTGGGCACAAAAGGAAATACAGGATTATAGATTTCAAAAGATATGACAAAGCGGGAGTTCCAGCAAAAGTTCTGGCCATAGAGTACGATCCGAACAGATCCGCAAGGATTGCTCTTCTCCTCTACGCAGACGGTGAGAGAAGGTACATCCTTGCTCCAAGTGGCCTTCAAGTTGGAGACACCATTATGAGTGGCCCAGATGCGGAGATAAAGGTGGGAAACGCATTACCGATCGAAAAAATACCTGTGGGAACGGTTGTTCACAACGTGGAATTCAAACCCGGAAAGGGAGGACAGAGGGGGACTATGCGCTCCTTAGAATGCCATCGGGAGAACTCAGAAAGGTTCATATAAAATGCTATGCAACAATTGGTATGGTCGGAAATGAAGATCACAAGAACGAATCTTTGGCCTCATGTAAGAGGTGTCGCCATGAACCCAGTTGACCATCCACACGGTGGTGGTGAGGGAAGGAGTAAAGGACACCATCCAACAAGTCCTTGGGGATGGCCAACCAAGGGATACAAAACCAGAAGAGGTAGAAAACCTTCTGACAAATTCATTGTGAGAAGAAGGAACGTGGTGTGAAGGAGGTGAACCGATGGGTCGTTCTAAGAAAAAGGGCCCCTATGTCGAACCAAAACTTTTGAAAAAGATAAGGATGTTGAATGAAACGGGGGAAAAGAAAATCATAAAAACCTGGAGTAGAGCTTCGATGATAATACCGGAGATGGTGGGACACACAATCGCTGTTTACAACGGCATGAAGCACATTCCCGTTTATATCACCGAGAACATGATAGGACATAGACTTGGAGAATTCGCTCCCACGAGAAGATTTGGAGGGCACATTCCCGTTTATATCACCGAGAACATGATAGGACATAGACTTGGAGAATTCGCTCCCACGAGAAGATTTGGAGGGCATGCAGACAAGAAAGCCAAGAAAGGACAGTTGAAATGAGGAGGGGAATGAAATGAAACTCAAAATACCTAGAAAAGGACTGAAAAGATCCGCTTTCCATCGAATGAGAAAGGAAATATTATCTTCTATGCCTAAGATAGAGGCAAGAGCTGTGGCCAAATATGTGAGGATTTCACCCAGAAAGGCCAGAAGTGTAATAAATGCCATCAGAGGGAAGGATGTAAACGAAGCCTTTGCTATTCTCGAGCTCTCTCCTAAAAAGGCGGCAAGGATAATATACAAGGTTTTGAAATCAGCTGTGGCGAACGCTGAAAACAATC
>MZGO01000101.1 GCA_002084985.1 Thermotoga sp. 4484_232
TCTGTTTCTCTAGTAATTTCATCTTTCTAGTAACATCACCTCCGTAACATTTAGCAAGAACGTCCTTTCTAAGAGCTTTTATATCTGTTCTTGCAATTATTCTTCCCCCAGCTTTTGCCTGTATAGGTATCTGAAACTGGTGACGAGGTATGAGATCTTTCAACTTGTTCACAACCTTTCTTGCAACTTCGTACGCCTTGCTTCTATGGGCTATGAAAGACAATGCGTCTACAGGTTCTCTGTTCACAAGTATCGTTATCTTGACAAGATCCGATTTTCTATACTCCTTGAACTCATAATCCATCGATGCAAAACCTCTGCTCACAGCTTTCATTCTGTCGAAGAAATCGAAAATTATTTCAGAAAGGGGAACGTCGAAATGAAGTATCACACGATTTTTCCCAGCATTTTCTGTCGTTCTGAGAAAACCTCTCTTTTCGTTCTGAACCAGATTCATCAGGGGACCTATGTAATCGTTCGGAGTAATTATGGAAAGGTCGACGTACGGTTCATATATTTCGAGTATCTCACCCTCATCTGGGAATTTGGCAGGGTCCGTCACTTCTAGAGTCTCTCCTCTTCTTGTCACCACCCTGTATTTAACATTTGGAGCTGTAAGGATGACAGCAAGTTCGAATTCTCTCTCTATTCTCTCTCTCACGACATCCATGTGAAGGAGTCCCAAAAATCCGCATCTGAAACCAAAGCCAAGTGCAGGTGATCTTGTGGGATCAAAAATCAAAGCGGAATCGTTCAGTTTCAATTTTTCAAGGGCCTTTCTCAGATCTTCAAAGTACTCCGGAACACCAGGAAACATTCCCGCATATACCATGGGCTTTATTTCCTTGTAACCTGGAAGAGGCCTTTCAACAGGGTCGTTTGCATGAGTTATCGTATCTCCAACTCTTGCAAGCGATACCTCCTTTATCCCTGCTATGACGTACCCCACTTCTCCAGCACTTAAACTCTCGACAGGTTTCATCTCCGGTGTGAAAACACCAACTTCACTAACCTCGTAGACCATACCGTTGGACATCGTCACTATCCTGTCCCCAACCCTTATGACCCCATCGAAAACCCTTACAGAAACTATGACACCTCTGTATTTATCGTACTTCGCATCGAATATCAGAGCGGAAAGCTTTCCATCAGCGTTACCTTTAGGTGGTGGAACCATTCTAACTATGGCTTCCAGAAGATCCTTAACCCCTGTTCCTTCCTTAGCGCTGACGAGGAATATATCTTCTTTATCCACACCTAAAAGATCCATTATCTCTAATTCTGTCTCTTCGATATTCGCATTCGGAAGGTCTATCTTGTTTATCGCAGGAATTATCTCTAGGTCATTCTCTATGGCAAGGTATGTGTGAGCAACGGTTTGAGCTTCAACACCTTGAGAGGCATCAACTAATAAAATTGCGCCTTCACAGGCCGCCATACTCCTTCCAACTTCGTATGAAAAATCCACATGTCCTGGAGTATCGATTATGTTTATTTCATACGTCCTTCCATCGGTGGCTTTATACATGACTTTGACAGGTTGTGCTTTAATGGTGATACCTCTTTCCCTTTCTATATCCATCATGTCCAGATATTGCTCTCTCATTTTCTTGGAATCAACGGTCTTGGTTATTTCCAGAATTCTGTCTATCAAAGTCGTTTTTCCATGATCTATGTGAGCAATTATACACACATTCCTTATGAGCGATGGATTGTACAAAAACATCACCTCGCTCTCTCATTTTACCACGTTTCAAAAAAAGGAGGGGATTCCCCCTCCTTTTGGTGGAGCCGATGGGATTCGAACCCACGACCTCTACCGTGCGAAGGTAGCGCTCTCCCAACTGAGCTACGGCCCCACACCCTGATGATTATATAAAAGCCTTATTTCGTTTTCAAGGAGATGTCCGTAAACAAAACTTCCAGATCTGAATTACCCCAGGTTTTCCCAATGAAACCAACGTACGAGAATTCTCCTGCTGGTATTTCAATTTCAACCGTTTTCCAAGGTTTTTCGAACGTTCCCAATTCCCAATCAACAAAGTTGTATCCAAATATCAATCTGTTTCCTTCCTTCTCTATTTTCAAGTAACCCTCCCTTGTGAACTTATCGTAGGCTACTGGGCCATGTACTTCCGCGTACTTGGAATAATGGCCCTCGACTCTTATGTCCTTGCCACAGTATGGTCCAAAATAAAGGGCGTACACCTTTCCATCCTCACTAGAGCCGTTCCACACAACCAACCCAAATTGATACGAATCCTTTGGATCATTGAGTAATTTGTATTTCGCCGTGAAGACCCAATCCCCCAATGGCATCTCCGTTACGAGTATAGGAGCTCCTTCCTTGGAGTAACCCCTTCTTGTATTCCGCCAAATATCTTGTTTTGGATTGACATATAACTTCACACCGTTTTCCAGTAACGTATAATTGTCGTTATTTTCAGGATCGTCCCAGTACCATTGATAAATATCCCAGATCGATCCTGTTGTAACTCCTCCCGCTTCACCAACGGGCACGAAGATTATCCTGTCGATCTCGTTTGGATCCACAGGCACCGTTATCTTCTCTGTACTTGTTTATAAGAATTAAAGCTCCTCCTTTTATCCTCGCTTCATCTATATCCATCGATGCTTTCAATATCTTGGTTTTCATCATGTCCGGGATCAGAACTTGACTTTTCACAGTGTTCTCGATCCTTTCGACAAGGTAATCAGGCAGGCTGTACATCATACCTCCGAAGAGGACGAACTGTGGATCTATGACATTCAGTATGTTCAAAATACCTATGGACACGTAATCTGCCATCCTCATGAGGACACCTTTTGCTCTCTTTGAGTTCATCGAAACGAGTGTTAGAAATTTCTCGTTGTAGCTATCTCCTTTCAACTCACCATAAGCGTATTCATAGCTTTGAACTATGGCCTCAGTGGATATCAGAGTCTCCCAACATCCTTTATTCCCACAATGACATTTTTTACCATTTGGATCCACGATCATATGACCTATTTCGCCCGCTATGTAATCTTCGCCGTGATAGACCTCTCCATTTATCAAGAGAGCCCCTCCAACACCTTCAGATTGGTATATATACACCCCATTCTTCAGACCTTTGATCTTTTCATTGAACCAGCTCTCCGCCACCAGACAAAGTTTGGCCTCGTTATCCATCATTATCATTTCTGGATCCAGGTTGTCGATCGTTTCCAATATCAACTTTCGCAATTCCATCTCCTTCCATTTTAGATGAGGAGCGTTCCTTATGATACCTTTTTTCATATCCACTATTCCCGGTATTGAAAAGGAGAGTCCAACAACATCTTTAATGAAGGATTTTATGATGTCGGAAATCTTATGAATGAAATCAAAAAAATTTTGAGGTGTTTCAAAGCTCTCTATCAGTTCGTAACTCCCATCGAACTTGGCCAATCCCACGCAACTTTTCTGAACACCGATTGCAACGACCAGTCCGTTTATCGCGTTGGGATTGACCACCAGTCTGATGCCTCTTCTACCCCTACCTGGGAAACTCTTTTCCCCGTTTTCCAAAATGAACCCATTTTTCAAAAGGTCCGTTACAATCTTCGTGACAGTGCTTGGATCCATCCCCGTGAGATTCGATATCTCTTTTCTGGTTATCCCGGGATACTTTCTGATCATATTCAAAACGATCCTTCTGTTTACCCTTTTCATGCTACTTATATTCATCTTTAAACTGTTCACCTGATATCACTACCTTCGTTCACTTTCTGTCCTGATGCGTAATACATAACTTCTTGTTGCGAAACTTTACGATGCCTGTTGTCAATGATGTTGACGATTCTTCCCTCCCACATTACCGCTATTCTGTCACTGAGATGAAGTATCTCTGGAAGTTCTGAAGATATCATGATGACAGCTTTACCTTGAGCTGCGAGTTCTCTGATCATTCTATGAATTTCCGCTTTCGTGGCAACATCTATACCTCTCGTTGGTTCATCGAATATCAGAACATCTTTCTTTCATCAACTATAAGTCCTCTCCTCAGCTTATCAAGAGAAGGCAGAACTATGTTATCCCTCACGGCGAGTTTCAGAACCAACCCTTGAAGTTTCCTATCTTCTGGTATCAAACCTATACCCATGGCTATCGCTTCTTTTGGACTGTTTATCTCCACTTCTCTGCCTTTGTATATTATCCTCCCTCCTTCCTTCTTTTCAGCACCGAATATGAGATGCATGGTTTCCGTCCTTCCAGAACCAACAAGGCCAGCAAAACCAAGGACTTCTCCTTTTCTGAGCTCGAACGAAACACCCTTCACCTTATCTTTCCATCTCAGGTTTTCAACCTTCAATATGACCTCTCCAGGTTTGGTCTCGATACCATGTGGGAAAAATTCAACATTCCTTCCAACCATGTGCCTTATGATTACATCTATATCGAATTCCTCCCTTGTGAGTGAGGCAACCCTCTTCCCATCTCTCATGATCACAACCCTATCGCTTATCTCCAGCACTTCCTCCAACCTATGAGACACAAAAACAATCGATATACCATGTTCTTCTTTTAACCTTCTGATAATGTCAAAGAGTATCTTGACCTCACTGACTGTCAAAGAAGAAGTTGGCTCATCCATGAAGATGATTCTTGGATTCTTCACAAGGGCTTTTGATATCTCGACCATCTGCATTTGAGCTGTGCTCAAATCTTTAACATAAGCATTTGGTGGGAAGTTTGCCCCTAGCATATCCAAGATTTCCTGTGTTTTTCTGTACATATCGTCATCGTTAGATCGTCTGAATATGCCTTTTTTCCCAGTCTTTGTTATCTCGTTAGCCAGAAAAACGTTTTCATAAACTGTCAAATTGGGTGCAAGGTTCAATTCCTGATGGATCACGCTGATACCGTATTTGAAGGCATCCAAGGGATTCCTGAACGAAACCTCTTTACCGTTTATATATATCCTTCCCTCATCGGGTTTTAGAACCCCTGTAAGCATTTTTATGAGTGTGCTTTTTCCGGCTCCGTTTTCTCCCACCAAAGAAACAATTTCGTTTTCATAAACCTCGAAATCGACTCTATCAACGGCCACAACACCTGGAAAACTCTTTCTCATACCGACAGCCTTCAATATTTCCATCGGATCACCTCGTCCAACTCTTACTTTAAAGGGAGGGGATACCCCCTCCCCAGGTTTCAGAACTTTATGGGAATTCCTAGCTTTTCCATCATCTTCAAGTATTCATCGAGGTTGTCAGGTGTCACAACATCGACACCTGTATCGATGATGTAGTCTCCGTTGACCTTCGGAAGCATCATCAGAGTGTTTGTAACGCCTATCTTGTTCATAAGGTAGAGAACAACCACCGAGAGGTATCCCATCATGTAAGGTCTCTGACCCATCGTCGCGTTGATAACGCCTTCTTTCACGTATTGAAGAATATCCGGTGTCGTATCGAAACAAACTATCTTGACTTTTCCAACTTTTCCGGCGTTCTTGACCGCGAGAGCCTGGGACGGCCCGTTGTACGCGTAGACTCCAAAGAATGCATCGAGATCTGGGTGTGCGTTCAAAGCGGATTCTGCGAGTGAAAGAGCCCTTGCACCATCTTCTTCATCGTTGAGGATGTCAAGAACCTTTATTTCTGTCCCTTTTATAGCATCTTTGAATCCCTGAATTCTCTGGAGAGAGTTCATCGCCGTTAGAGAACCTGTTCCTATGACGACCTTACCCTTTCCGTTGAGGATCTTCTTCATGATCGTTCCGGCGATGTATCCTGCCTGATAGTTATCCGTTCCTATGTAGACGTATCTTCCACTCTTTGGAGAGTCTGTATCCAGCGTTATTACAGGTATTCCAAGTTCAAGAGCCTTCTTTATGGCAGGGATGACCGCGTTCGGATCTGATGGTGCAATCGCTATACCATCGAATCCTTGGGCTATAAAGGATTCGAGCATCTGGAGCTGAGCGTTTATATCTTCCTTCTGGGGAACGAAGAATCTCGTTTCGATTCCCAAAGCTTTACCAGCAGCTTTCACCCCTTGCTCAACCTGCGACCAGTATGGATGAACCGACTTCCCAATGACTCCAACAGTCAATCCAAAGATGGTCAATCCTATAACGAGTAACAGACCTAATGTGAGAAATCTTTTCATAAGAACCCACCTCCTTGAAAAGTTATTTTGAAGCTCTCATTCTCTTTCTGAGGACATCCATTGTGACGGCGGTTACTATGACGATCCCTATCACGACGTTGTGCCAGTAAGTGGATACGTTCAGAAGAACCAGAGCGTTCCACAGCAAACTTATGATACTCGCACCGACGACTGCTCCGAGCACACTCCCTTCCCCACCTGTTAAGCTGGTGCCACCTATAACAGTGGAAGCTATCGCATATAACTCATACATCGATCCCACACCAGGTTGACCCTGTGAAAGACGGGCAGCTATTATTATTCCTGCAACACCAGCTAGGAAACCTGAAACCATGAAAGCAATCATCCTGACTCTCGAAACGTTAACACCTGAAAATCTCGCTGCAACTTCGTTTCCTCCAACAGCTCTGAGATGTTTCCCATAAACGGTTTTCCTCAGGAAAAAGTCCGCTATCAAAGCTATGATCAGAAGAATCCAGACAGGTATTGGTATTTTCAGAATGTCTCCTTGTCCTATTGTCAGAAAATGACTCGGCAATCCAACGATAGGCCATCCGCGTGTTATGACAGCTGCCATACCTCTTGCCATAGTGAGTGTTCCAAGGGTTATTATGAAAGCAGGAACACCAAGTTTTGTCACGAAAAACCCATGCCAAGCACCCACAAGAACTGAGAAACCCAATATAAGTATTATCGCGATAGATACTGGAACACCGTGAACCATGAGCCAGGAGGCCATAACACCAGTTAATGCGACCATGGATCCTGGGGACAAGTCTATGGCTCCTCCTCCAGACATTATCACGAACGTTTCACCGATGGCTAATATTCCAAAGATGGCGATCTGTTTCCCCAAAGTTTGGAGATTGAAAGCTGTTAGAAATCTAGGGTTCAGGGTGCCATCAATGGGCCGCTTTCTTTAAGGCCTCTCCTCTTCAACGTTTTCCCTCCTTAAGTTTTCAACCTTTTTCAAATTTCATACGTGATATCCACTCTCTTCCCTATTTCCGCTGACCTTAGAATCGCTTCCTCGACCACGAGGGCTCTATAACCATCTCTGAAACTCGCACCCCAGGGTTCAACATTTTTGTCGTTTACTATACAAT
>MZGO01000009.1 GCA_002084985.1 Thermotoga sp. 4484_232
TTCACGGCAACTCTTACGTTCGGATTCTTCCAATCTCTGAACCTGTTCCAGGCACCTGGAAGATTGTGTATCGTTTGTTTTGCGTATTTTACAAATTCGTCAAAGTACTTCAGGATATTCTCCTTCAAAAGATCCTTCTCCTCTATGAACTCATCGGGCAAGCGTGTGTAAAGTATTTTTGAAACTTTGTGAAGATCGTTGTATCTCGTTGCCAGAGCTTTGTAAGTGTTTCTCTCGTTAAAGTACAGAAGAGATGTTCTGTAAAGACCTACAGAATCGAGAAGTGCCTGCGTCGTCACGACATCAGCTATCTTCAGTTTTTCCTTCAATACATCTTCAGGGAGTTTTGACAGAAACAGAAAATCCTTTATCTTGTATCGCTCGTCGATCATCTTTTGGAACGCGTCATATTCTTGTTTTAAGAGTTTTTCCAATTTATTTTTGAACTCTTTTCCCTTAGAATTCATGAGGTCAGAAACGATTTCTTCAATTCTGTAGGGCTGAAGGGAAAGAGAGGCCAGGTAAAAATAGGATTTCCCATAAGTGTGGTTGAGATTCAAGCATTTGAGGAAGCAATTTAGAGCTTTCTTATACTCTTCAAACATCCTATCGCTCAACTCTTTCCTGACATTCTCCACTTTTTCGAGATTTGCCATTATCTTACTCCTCTGAGTCTCTATCTCTTTCAATCTTAAAGCCTCTACCTCCTCATCACTTATGGTCAAACCCTTCTTTTTGAACTCCTCTGTAACTATTCTCTTGAAGTTCTCCGGTTTCAAGAAGGAGTATTGCCCTTCCATCTTCTGTAAATCTTCCAGAGATTTTCTGAAATTTCTTTCATAGGAGGAAAGCTTGTTGAGTTCATTTCTGATCTTATTTATCAATGTGTAGGAACTGTTTCCTGTTTTGAAATAGACTTCAGATACGAAGTAGTTCCATCTTAGATAGGTGGAAGTGAGAGTTAAAGACATGAGAACCAACCACAGGACTACCAAAAGTTTCCCCTTGATTTTTACCTCCCGAGAAAATGGTTTTCCCTCAGCGAAATATCTTCCAACTGCTGATGAAGCGAGAAAGAGAGCCGCGAATCCATTGGGAAGAAGATGTCCAGGAAAGCTGAAGAAGCTCTGCATCGCAAACACCGAGAAACCGAACGCGAGCGATAAAAAGAGCAGGGCATCATCCCTGTCCTTTATATCTTTCATAACTCTGAAAAGGTAATACACCAGGGAAGACAAAAGGAAAATTATCGATAGAAAACCTAAGATCCCTGTCTCTCCTAACACTTGTAGGTAATCGTTGTGGGTTCTTTTGAAGTTGTTCCAGCCGTAGATGAATCTTGGATGGTCCTTTATGATATCTCCCATGTAGCTTATGGTGAGAACCTGGTAGGTTCCTATACCGGTACCTAGTATTTTGTGATCTCTCCATTGATACACCGAAGACAGCCATGACAGCATCCTTTCATCCCAACTTGAAACTTAGAGGATTAGGGGTGTTGTAAAGCACTATGAACAGAGCCGTGAAGATTATAAGACACCTGGTAAAAGACGAAGAACAAGACGAAGGAAAGAAACACAGACATGTATTCAGATCTTGTCTGGGCTATGATGACGGTTATAAGCATCAAGAGAAACGAGATCATGGAGAAGGTTTTTATCAGAACAATTTTCATGTAGGACCTTTCTTTCCATCCAAAATCGTAGCTTAGTATGAAGTAGACAGCTATGGGAAGAAGCATTCCCATGTAATCAGCAACGAAGATGGGATTCCCAACGGTTGCTTTTATAGCAGCTCTTGAAAAGGGTGCCCCCACTCTCCCCAGAAAGATATCGTATCCTTTGTAGAAATTGAGTATCGCATCAAACGCCACGAAAGTACCTGTTCCTAATATTGTTAGAAGGAATCGAGTGATCGAAGCTTTTGTTCTGAAAGTGTTGGATATGTAGACGGATACAAAGAAATTCAGAAGGATGAAGAGAGCTATGTCTATGGAGTATCTGAAATATGAGGGATTATCTCTGTAGACGTTTATTGTGGAGAGAAAAGCGGATAGAGAAAACAGGAACCATCCAACGTGTGCCATGTTGAAATATATCTTTATTTCCTTCTTTCTCAACCATTTGAAGATGAGATAGAAAAACAAGATCGATATCATGAGAGAGAGTATCGCATACTTTGGAACGCTGAATTCGTAAGTTAGTCTTTTATGAGCAAAGAGTGCAACCACGACTACCGTTATGTGAAGTAATATTTCCTCAAATCTGCTCATTCCGCTACCTCCTCTCATCGTAATCAAATAGGTTCAGGGTTTTTACAAGGAGGATGCTGTATGTCAAAGCCAGTACCAAAGCAATTATTAAACTCGTTAAATTACTTTTGCCCAGTATTCCTAGAAGTGGAAAAGGTAAAACAGTTATGTAGGTTAAAAGTGCTGTCATTCTTTTTCTTTTCAAAACATCACCTTTTATCCTTCTGAATATCTTATCATAGAAATGATCCCTATCTCCCTCAAAAGGTGATTGTCCACTTTTTATCCTTCTCAAAAAACTTGCTCCAAGATCGAGAGCGAAAAACCATACTATGAGGACTGAGGGGAGGAACCTTTCAAATTGAAATACTCTGTTGTTCGCAGCGAAGTTCAGCGAAAGTAACATTCCTAAAAGATAGCTTCCCGCATCTCCCATGAAAACCTTCGCTGGTGGAAAGTTATATAACAGGAATCCAAGGCATACAGCAACTGTGGTGAGTGATAGGTCTTTTGAAAAATTATCCAGAGAAAGGAAGAAAAAGAAAAGGGAGGCTATCCCAACGGATCCTGCACATATTCCGTCCAGTCCATCTATCATATTGACGGCGTTCAAAAGGCCTGTGAATCCTACAACCAGAACGAATGAGTAAAAAGGATTCTCAAAACCAACGAATCTCCAGACTATCGCGGAGGACAGTACAATCTCCACTGATAGTCTAAGAAATGGATTCAGCCTGAAGATATCATCCAAAAGACCCAGACTGACAGTGAGTGAAACAATGACAAGTGAGAAGGAATCTTTCCATAAGACAGGTAAAGCTCCAAGGAACATTCCCAAACCACCGAGATATGGAATCACCCTCTCGTGGATTTTGAGAACGCCATCGGGGATATCTACAAATCCCATCTTTTTTGCCACATATGCAAAAAATGGTACCGCAGATAGAGTTATCAAAAGGGACAAAAGGAACACGTTCTACCCCTTCCTAAGAGTTAGGGTATGTAAAGTTCCCTTGTTGAAGATTGCCAGCTCGACGGTTTCAAAGTATCTCAAACGATCGATGACTTCCCAGATACCTTCTCCAACCTTCTCTGCATGATGGGCATCCGATCCCAGTGCGATGAGCCTTCCTCCCATATCGAAATACATTTTGAGAATATCGAAAGATGGATTTGGTTCTCCCTGCTTTTTGATGGGATCACAATTCACTTCAAGAACTTTTTCGTGTTTTATGAGAAATTCCAGAATTTCCTCTATTTCCTTCTCACAATACTTTAAAAAAGGTTCGTTCGTGTATCTTCTCGGGAAATCCAGATGGGCTAAGATGTGAAAGTGCGGGAAATCCTTAATAACTTTCAGTATCCTTTTTAAATAGTTTGGATAACATCTCTCTGGAACACACGGTTCATCCATTCTGTGAACTGCCAGGGTTACGAAGTCAAAATCATTTTTCAATTCTATCTTTCCCACTCCATCCCAACCGAGTTCAACACCAACCGTTACACCGTATTTTCTCAAAGTATTCACATACTCCTTCACATCAAAGCCTTTCTCTAGATTCCCATCTCGGTACTCCATGTGATCCGTTATGGCCAGATATTTTATCTTCCTTTTCATCGAATATACCAAAATATCTTGGATCTTGGAATTTGAGTCGTATGAAAATTCACTATGAACGTGGTAATCCTGCATTTTCGTTCCCTCCAATTGCATCCACGAAGGCTTTGAATATCGGATGGGGTGCTCCCACCTTGCTCTTATACTCGGGATGAAACTGTATTCCAAGGAAAAACGGATGATCCTCAAGTTCAATAGCTTCGACGAATTGAGATCTTGCAGAGACTATCAATTTGTACCCTTTCTCATTCGGCCTTTTGAACATATAGGGATAGCTATCGAAATTCACTTCGTACCTGTGTCTATGCCTTTCGGATACTTCACTCTCACCATAAATTCTCCAAAGAAGGGTATTGGGAACTATCTCTATCCTCTGAGCTCCGAGGCGCATGGTCCCTCCAAGTTTTAAAATCTTTTTCTGCTCTTCCATGAGGTCTATAACCGGATGAGGTGTTCCGGGATCGAATTCCGTTGAATTTGCGTTCTCAAGGTTGCAGACATTTCTTGCGAATTCAATCACCATGAGCTGCATTCCAAGGCATATTCCCAGTATCGGCTTTTTTTTCTCTCTAGCAAACTTTATGGCCTTTATTTTACCCTCTATCCCTCTTTTTCCAAATCCTCCCGGTATTATCAAAGCATCGAACCCTTCCAGAATCGATGCTACTTCTGAATCTGTGGACTCCTCCAGCATCTGTGAATCTATAACCGTGGGCCTCTCAACGCCGGTGAGAAACACGGATTCGATGATGCTCTTGTACGCATCATCTGTTCCCAAATATTTCCCAACGAGGGCGATCCTATAGGGTTTGAAGACCTTGGGGTAGGACCATTTGAACTTTGAGTCGTTTATGTCAAAGCGAAGTTTCCTGGCTACCTTCTTGTGAACTTCCAGATTGTACAGTATTTCTGGTATCTCGTAAACGTTCTTCGTATCTGGAAGATTTATGACCATACTCTTTGGAACCCCCCCAAACAGAGCGACCTTGTTGAGACTGCTCACATCGATGGGAAATTCGCTTCTTACAACGATCATATCCGGATTTATCCCAATCTTTCTCAGCTGTTGAACCGACTGTTGTGTGGGCTTAGTTTTGAATTCGTTGGTGGTTTTCAAGTATGGAACGTACGTTACATGCACGAAAAGAAAATTTTCTTTCCCTTCTTCAAGCTGGAGTTCTCTGACTGCTTCCAGGAACACTTCCCCTTCTATATCACCAACCGTTCCTCCTATCTCAACTACCAAAAGATCTCCTTCCATCTCCTTTATCCTTGTTTTTATCTCACCTGTAAGGTGCGGAACTATCTGGACGGTGGAACCAAGGTATTTTCCCTGTCTTTCCTTTTCTATGACGTTCAAATAGACTTGACCCGCCGTCATGTTGTTCTTTCTACTCATGTTCGTTCCAAGAAACCTCTCGTAATGCCCGAGGTCAAGATCCGCTTCGTACCCATCGTCCGTTACGAAAACTTCTCCATGTTGATTCGGATTCATGGTGCCGGCGTCCACGTTCAGGTACGGATCTATCTTCAGAACGTTCACGTTGAGCCCGCATTCCTTCATGAGACAGGCTATGGATGCCGAGAATATACCTTTTCCTATGCCACTTATCACTCCTCCGGTAACTATTATGTACTTCTTCATCTAAATCCCTCCGGCAATTATTTTACAAGAGGATATGGTACCACTTTTTCTTTTCGAAATTTTTTCATAAAAGATGATCCCATCATGTTAATATAAATCCAAAGAAAAACTAAGGGGAGGTGTTTCCATGAAATTGGAATTCGAAGTTGTCAACGTAGAGATTCCTGAGGGTACTAACGTAATCCTTGGGCATTCTCATTTCATAAAGACGGTGGAGGATATATACGAAACCATAGTCACAACGAATCCTAGCATGAAATTTGGCCTCGCTTTCAACGAAGCCAGTGGTCCATGTCTTGTAAGATACGAGGGGAACGATGAGGAGCTCGTCTCTAAAGCGATAGAAACTGCGAAAAGGGTTGGAGCAGGACACATTTTCGTCTTATACGTCAAAGACGGCTATCCCATAAACATTCTGAATCAGTTGAAGAATGTTCAGGAGGTGTGCAGGATATATACTGCAACGGCGAATCCGTTGCAGGTGATAGTGGCTACAACCGATCAAGGAAGAAGTGTGGTGGGCGTTGTTGATGGTTTCTCACCTAAAGGTGTTGAAGGAGAAGAAGATAAGAAATTCAGATGGAATTTCCTGAGAGAAGTTGCAAAATACAAAAAATGATCCCGCTGACAGCGGGATCGTTTCTAGTGATAAAATCTCGAAAGGGTGATCAATTTGGAAGAACTTAGGGTGATATCTCAATTTCACAGAATACCAGGCAGTGAGGACTTTTCGAAGGCGATAGAGTTTGTAAAAACGTTGTTCGATGAGCTGGGAGCCTGCAGTACGAAAGTTTTTGAATATGAAACCGGCAGAAGATACGAGAATTTCGAGGTACCTCTATCTTGGGATGCCAGAGATTCCGAGCTGTGGCTGTTGGAGCCAGAGAAGAAACTTCTATCTTCTTTCAAAGCATGTAGAACATCCCTTCTTGTTGGAAGTCATTCGACGGAAGGTTTTGAAGAGTACGAGCTAAAAAGCGAAGATGATGAAGATTTGAGAGGGAAAGCTGTCCTTGCAGAAGGAAACGTGCGAGACAAGTTCGAAAAATTGATCGCTGAAAAAGGTGCAAAATGCCTTTTAGTTTATTACATGAGGGAAGAGAGCGAGGAAATAGGAAGAACGCCAGAGAACTTGAAAGATACTGTGAATTATCTTAGCCTTCCCAGAAATGAAAGGAGCTTGGGGTACAAGCCAAAGGGATTTTCCCTCAGCTACAACCAATACAAACTCTTGAAGAACCTTCTAAAAAAGAGTGAGGGTGTGAGAATAGGATGTTACATAGATGCTGAGGTTGGAAAAAATCCTATCAAGGTTCTAGAAGCAAAGTTGAAAGGGAATGGACCAAAAATATGTTTCATCGCCCATATATGCCATCCAAACCCTGGTTCTAACGATAACGCATCCGGTGTCTACGCTGCCTTGAAACTCGCTGAAAGATTCGCTAAGAACCCACCAAAAGCGGATTTAACCTTTCTACTCGTTCCAGAATTCTCAGGAAGTGTCCCCTACATATTCAACGAGAGACCTTCCTTCGATGTGGTTGTGAACTTAGATATGGTTGGTGAGGATCAGGAAAAGACGTTTTCGAGTCTGCTTCTTGTAGAACCTCCCCCACCACTCGATCCAACTTTCACGGAGATTCTGTGGTATTACCTAGAAAAGAATGTTCCCAGCGTGAGAGGAGTTCCTATTAAGAGATTCTTCTCAGTGACGTTCAGAGCGGGATCAGATCACGTTCCTTTCGTACATGAGATGGTTCCAGCTATTCACATTGGACATTGGCCGGATAGGTTCTATCACACGAGTGATGATACACCGGATAAAGTTGATGAAGAGGAAGTAGAATGGATTGTGAAGAGCGTTGAAGATGCCGTCAGATCCTATATATCACCTTCTAAAGAGATAACAGATTTTGCGGGAGAGAGGGCACTCTGCAAAACCAGGCTACTCCTCAGGAAAATGGAAGGGAAGGAAGGAAGCTTAGAGATAGGAAGCGTTTTGAAGGAAGCATCGAAGAAGTGGAAAGTACCGGTTTCCTTAGAGCTTTCAGAATTCGATCTCAAGCCATCAAAATCCGAGTGTTTAAGGGTGGATTTTGAGGGGATGCTTGGGTACGAATGGCTTTATGAAATTGAAGAAAAGGAAAGAAAAGAATTGAAAAAGCCCGTGGAAACAGGTGAGATAATAACGTTCCTCTCAAGGATCCTTAAGAGAAAAGACTCCATAATAACGTTCGTTTCTTCATATTACGATTTACCAGAAGAAGAGGTACTGAAAATCCTGAACGTCCTTTTGAAAGGAGGTCACGTCAAAACAGAATGATAAGGATCTACAACACCTTGACGGGTAAAAAGGAAGATTTCGTGCCACTTGAGGAGAATAAGGTTAAGATGTACGTGTGCGGCCCGACTGTTTATGGCTTTATACACGTTGGTAACGCTCGTCCAGCGATAGTTTTCGATGTTTTCAGAAGGTATCTGGAATATCGGGGTTATAAGGTGATCATGGTCCAGAATTTCACAGACATCGACGACAAGATAATCAAGAAAGCGAACGAAATGAACGTGGGATTTAAAGACGTTTCGGAAACTTTCATAAATGAGTACTGGAGAGATTCTCACGCTCTGGGAATAAGGCCAGCCAATTTTCACCCCAAAACCAGCGACTACATAAAGGAAATCATAGATCTCATCCACAAACTGATAGAAAAAGGATTCGCTTACGTTGCTGATGGGGATGTCTACTTCGATGTCAGGAAGTACAAAAAATACGGTGAACTTTCAAAGAGAAGTATAGAAGACATGATGGCAGGGGCCAGAGTAGAGGTGAGTGAAAAGAAAAGATACCCCCTGGACTTTGCCCTTTGGAAATCTGCAAAGCCTGGGGAGCCTTGGTGGGATTCTCCCTGGGGAAGAGGAAGGCCGGGATGGCACATAGAGTGCTCTGCAATGTCTATGTCGCTTCTGGGGGAATCTTTTGATATACACGCGGGAGGGGAAGATCTCATATTTCCACACCATGAAAATGAAAAAGCTCAATCTGAAGCCATAACGGGGAAGACTTTCACCAAATACTGGATGCACAACGGTTTGGTTCGAATCTTGGGAGATAAGATGAGTAAATCTGTCGGGAACATAGTGAATGTGAGAGAGGCGGTCAGAAGGTTCGGAAGGGATTCGTTGAGATATTTCTTTCTTTCGAAACACTACAGAAGTCCCGTGGAATTCTCCGAGGAATCCTTGAAGGAGAGCTACAGATCTGTAAAAAGGGTTTGGGAGTCCATTGAAAGGTTCGAAAGGCGTTTCGAGGAAGTGCCGATACCGAAGAGAGATCCCTGGCAGGAATCTTTCGTGGAGAGATTCGTAGAAGTGATGGATGAGGATTTCAACACCCCCGGTGCGATAGCGTTGATCTTCGATCTTATAAGAGAGATGAACAAAGCCATGGATGATGGAGATGAAGAGAAAGCTTTGAAAGCTTATCATTTGGTGAGAAGGGAATTCGGACCCATCCTTGGCCTTTTCGATCTTGAAAGGGAAAGAAGGGTTGAAGAGAAGACGGAAAAAATACTGACGATCCTTTTGAACGTTAGAAGAATCCTCAGAGAAGAGAAAAGGTTCGATCTATCTGACGAAATCAGGGAAGAGCTTGAAAGGATAGGCGTAAAAGTCAAGGATACACCCGATGGATTCGAATACACTCTGGAGTGAGGAGGGTGTCCCATGTGGGAACATGTTAAGAAAGTGGACCCGGAGATATACGAGGTACTCGTTGGAGAACTTGAAAGAGAAAGATACACTTTAGAGCTTATCGCATCTGAAAACTTCACTTCCCTTGCTGTTATAGAAACGATGGGGAGTGTCCTGACAAACAAGTATGCGGAAGGTTACCCAAGGAGGAGGTACTACGGAGGGTGTGAATGGGTGGATAAAGCGGAACAACTTGCAAGGGATAGAGCTAAAAAGCTTTTTAACACTGAATATGCCAACGTTCAACCGCACTCTGGATCTCAGGCGAACATGGCGGTTTACCTGGCACTCGCATCTCCTGGAGATACCATAATGGGAATGTCTCTAACTCACGGGGGGCACTTGACACATGGAGCATCCGTGAACTTTTCGGGGAAACTCTTCAAAGTCGTTCAATATGGTGTAAATCCTGAAACCGGATTGATAGACTACGATGAAGTCAGAAAGCTTGCACTTGAACACAAGCCTAAGATAATAATCGCAGGTGGGAGTGCGTATTCGAGGATAATAGATTTCAAAAAGTTCAGAGAGATAGCCGATGAGGTGTCCGCCTACCTCATGGTGGATATGGCACATTTTGCAGGACTCGTGGCCGCTGGAATCTACCCAAATCCTTCAGAACACGCTCATGTTGTAACCTCGACCACTCACAAGACTCTCAGAGGTCCAAGGGGTGGTTTCATAATCACAAATTACAGGGATGTATACCGGGAGATAAACAAGAGTGTATTTCCAGGAACTCAGGGAGGCCCTCTAATGCACGTCATAGCAGCAAAAGCTGTGTGTTTCAAAGAAGCCATGAGTGAGGAGTTCAAAAATTATCAAAGAAGGATCGTTGAAAACGCAAAGCATTTGGCTAAAGAGCTTGAAAAAAGAGGTTTCAAGATAGTATCGGGAGGAACGGATACCCATCTTTTCCTGGTGGATCTCACCTCTATGAATGTGACGGGAAAGGCTGCGGAGAGAGCATTGGAATCATGTGGTATAACGGTGAACAAAAACACAATACCAAATGAAACGAGATCTCCTTTCGTGGCGAGTGGCATCAGAATAGGAACACCAGCTGTCACAACGAGAGGTATGGGAAAAAGGGAGATGGAGGAGATAGCCGATATGATAGCCACCGTAGTCGAAGCTATAGAGGACGATGAAGGAAATGTCCCGGAAGATGTGCAAAATAGGATCAGGAAAAGGGTCAGAGAACTTTGTGAGGCATTTCCTCTCTATAAAGAATTGGAACAGGGGGTATGAATATGGAAAATTTCGTCATCGTTGATCATCCTTTGATAAAGCACAAACTCACTATCATGAGAAGGAAGGACACCGGACCCAAGGAATTCAGGGAACTTTTAAAGGAGATAACTCTTCTTCTGGCGTACGAAGCAACGAGGCACATAGAGATAAAGGAGGTTGAGATAGAAACTCCTATAGCCAGAACGATGGGATACTACATAGAGGACAAAAGGATCGTCATAATTCCCATATTGAGAGCGGGTCTTGCCATGGCAGACGGCATTTTAGAGTTACTACCGAATGCCTCTGTTGGGCACATCGGAATCTACAGAGATCCAGAGACCCTTCAGGCAGTTGAATACTACTGTAAATTACCTCCTCTTGATCACACGAGTGAGATATTCATCCTCGATCCCATGCTCGCAACGGGAGTTTCTGCTTTGAAAGCCATAGAGCTTGTAAAAGAGCGTGGAGGAAAAAAGATAACGTTCGTTTCCTTGATAGCAGCCCCCGAAGGTGTTGAGGCTGTGAGAAGGACCTATCCTGACATCGCCATATACACGGCCTCTCTCGATGAGAGGCTGAATGATCATGGTTACAT
>MZGO01000102.1 GCA_002084985.1 Thermotoga sp. 4484_232
TCGATGTTCTACGCATCGTACTTGGAACCTCACATAATCCATGTAGTTGCCTACTGTGAAGCCATGAAAAGAGCCACAAGTAAGGAGATAATAGAAAGTGTCAAAATGGTGAGAAGAGCGTACACTCTCGCGGTGAAAGGACTTCCCGATTTTCTATCGGATCCAGAGATCAAAAGTAGGGTAGAAGAGCTTCTAGAAGAGGCGATGGTGATAATCGATGCCATCAGGAAGCTTGGAAAAGGCAGGAAAGATCCATTGTTGGATCCAGAGACTCTTTACAAAGCTGTTGAAACTGGTATGTTGCAAAGGGGAAAATAAAGGTATCTACCATAAATGGCGCTGTATATGCTGTGAACGAGGAGGGGAAAATCTTGAAAGAGAGAGAAAGGCTGGCTGATGGGTCATGAGAATAGGGATAGTCTGTGATAAGAACTTAGATGAAAAGAAGGAGAAAATGATAGCATCCGTTGCGGAGGCTCTCACTGAGCTGTATGATGTCGTCGTCATACCATTCGATGAGGATTTCATAAAAAGGGTGAAAGAAGTGGATTTCGTTTTCAACCTTTCAACGGATGGAGGGAAGGATACACGTCAGCTTCATGTTCCAGCCCTTCTAGATCTTCTTGGAGTGCCCTACACATCTTCAAGTGCTTTTACACATGCCCTGTGTCTTGATAAAAGAGTTACGAAGATCATATTGGCTTACCACAATCTTCCAACTCCCAGATTCTTCGTGGTGGATGTTGGAGAGAGCGTTCCCGAAAATCTCAGCCTGGATTACCCCGTGATCGTTAAACCGGTGAGAGAAGGTAGTTCCGCTGGCCTTAGGAAGGAATCTGTGGCTCAAGATCCATCTCACCTTGAAGAGGCTGTAAGGTACGTTCACGAAGTTTTTGAAGAGCCTGCTTTAATTGAAGAATTCATAGAAGGAATGGAAGTTAGTCTTGGAATCATTGGAAACGATGAGGATCTTGAAGTGCTACCACTCTTGGAGATAGACTTTTCCAATCTCCCTGAAGGAGTTGAAAGGTTCTACTCACACAGGGTGAAGCATGAACTCGATGAGCATCTAAAATATCACTGCCCTGCACGCCACTTCTAGTTCCTTCCTTCTCAGACATCATAAAGATGGCAGAAACAGCAGGATATTCTTACGAAGAGTTCATATTGAGACTTCTGAGAATAGCGATGCGGAGGTACGGTATGATCGAAGAAGAAGTTTGAGAATTCTTACCAAGTCTTCTGAGCGATATAGCAAAACTCGATTTTTCAGAGGTGTCACCTGTGGGAAAGGTACTCTTTACAAAGAATAGTTCTTCCAAGTATCGTATGGATGGCGACGCTGACGGATTCACCCAAGAATTTTATACCCCTTGCAATGCCTGTTCCAAGAGTACTCTCACAAACGAATTTTTTTAATATCCTCAAGATAGTTTGCAAGATTAGCTATATCCGCAGGTGAAACGCCGGGAATTCTCATCGCCTGACCTATAGAAGAAGGCCTCACCTTTTTCAACTTTTCTCTAGCCTCAGTTGAAACGTTTGGAACCTTTTCATAATCGATATCAGATGGTATTCTCATATTTTCATACGCTTCAAACATCTTGATATCTTCCAGCATCTTGGCTATGTATCCTTCATATTTGGCATTTATCTCGACTTGCTCAGCAGCTTCAGGATCATCTATTGGGCGTGGGTCGAAGTCTTTCAACCTTTTATACGGAACCTGAGGTCTCTTGAGCAACTGGTAAAAAGACGTTGCCTCTCTTAGAGGAGTTGTACCTAAAGACACCAACAAATCATTGAGAGCGCTCGAAGGCTTGATTATCACTTTCTTCAATCGTTGTATCTCCTCCTCTATCCTCTTTTCAAGTCTTAGAACCTTTTCGTAGAACCACTTCGGTATCAAACCAACCCTGTAACCGTACTTAGTTAGTCTCAGATGAGCGTTATCGAATCTCAGAAGAAGACGGTATTCTGCTCGCGATGTGAGAAGTCTGTAGGGTTCATCCACACCTTTCGTTACAAGGTCATCTATCAGAACACCTGTGTAGGCCTCAGATCTTTTCAGAATAAATGGCTCCTCTCCTCTCAATTTGAGAGCTGCGTTTATCCCAGCTACGATTCCCTGAGCAGCCGCTTCTTCATAGCCACTGGTTCCATTGACCTGTCCTGCAAAGTAGAGATTTTCCACTATTTTAGATTCCAGCGTGGGATAAAGCTGGGTGGGATCCACATGATCGTATTCTATAGCGTACGCGGGCCTTGTTATTACCGCATTTTCAAGTCCTTTAACCGATCTGATCATCTTTATCTGAGCTGCAAAGGGAAGACTGGTGCTCAAACCGTTCAGATAGTATTCTTGCGTATCTTTTCCTTCAGGTTCGACGAATACCTGATGAGAATCCTTATCCTTGAACTTCATTACCTTATCTTCTATAGAAGGGCAATACCTTGGTCCAATTCCTTCTATCAGCTTCACAGAACCATACAGTGGAGAGAAGTCGATATAAGACATGATTATCTTGTGAGTCTCAGGATTCGTCCTTGTAAGCCAGCAGGGGAAATCCTTGGGTAGAACCCTGGGCTCATCGAAGTAAGAAAAGGCGTATGGTTCATCAGCTGTGTCCTGTCTTTCCATGGCGTCGAAATTTATGGAACTTTTCAGAATCCTTGCAGGAGTTCCCGTCTTGAATCTTCCGATTTTGAATCCCATGTTCATAAGAGATTGGGTTAGCTTGTTTGCAGGAAATTCTCCCATTCTTCCAGCTGGCATCGTGGACCTTCCTATGAATATCTTTCCTCTCAAAAACGTTCCGGTTGTAACGATAACAGCTTTTGCCCTGTAATCTATTCCGAAACTATCCACAACACCAACCACTTTCCCCTTTTCCACCAGAATTTCTTCTGCTATGCCGTATCTCAATAAGAGATTTTCTTGTGTTTCCAATCTCCTCTTCATGGTTCTGCTATAGGATATCTTGTCTATTTGAGCTCTCAACGCCCTAACAGCAGGCCCCTTCTTCACGTTCAGCATCCTGACATTTATCATGGTTTCATCTGTTGCTTTGGCGATCTCACCACCTAATCGAAATCTCTGTCATCCTTGGGCCTTTCAAAAGACAAACCCAAATCTTCACCTCCTCATGCAAGTCTTATTGGCATAACGATGTATATGTAACCCTCGACATCCAAAGGATTCATTTGGAGTGGGCTCGTTGAATCTACAAAATTCATCTCAACTTCTTCGGTATCTATCTTTCTCAAGGCATCTATTATGAACTTGGGATTGAAAGCGATGGTCAGATCCTCTCCTTCCTTTTGTACTTCGATCTCTTCAATCGCCTCTCCCGCTTCAGGACTCTTCGTTGAAAGCTCCATTTTCCCCTCCGTTATTTCGAACTTCACAGCATCGCTGCCTTTCTTTGCAATCACCGAGATCCTTCTGAGGGAATCCAGAAGTTCATTCCTCGAGACCACAACCTTTGTTTTAAAGGCAGGAGGTAAAACCCTTCTGTAATCTGGAAAATCGGCATCCACCACCCTCATGATCGTTTCAACATCTCCTGCTGTCAGAGAAACTCTCTTTCCATCGTATTTCAATGATACAAAGGGTTCTGGTGTGTTCGATAGAACGTTTGAGAGTTCCCTCATGCTTTTGAGAGAGAGTAGAAAATCTGCCGTGATCTCGTGGTCGATCTTTTCTTCAGCAAGAGCAAGGCGAAAACCATCGCTTGCAACAAGTCGTAAGAAACCTTCTGTGAGCTCCCAAAAGACCCCGTTCAAATTCCTCATGAATTCATCTGTGGCGGCTGCGAATATGACTTTGTCGACCATCTCATCGAGTATGGATGTGTCTATCTCCAGAATAGCCTCGGATTCCGCTGGCGTAACCTCTGGAAATTCCGAAGGATCCATAGTCGGTAGATGGAACTTACTCGAGCCACATGTTATGATCAAGTTGTCACCTTCAAGCGTCATCTCCACCACATCTGATGGAAGGGATTTCACAAGCTCCAGGATGGTTTTCGCATCGACAACGAATTTCCCTTCTCCTTCAAGTTCATTGGTATTGACCTTCGCTCTCACTCCGGTTTCCATATCGGTTGCATGCAGATTGAACTCACCGTCTTTCACGTCGAAGAGAAAACCAGCAAGAACCGGTTTCACAGATTTTTTTGCAACAGCTTTCGAAGCCATGACGAGTTTGTCTTCCAACTCTCCACTGTCCACAACTATTCTCATATCTATCCCCTCCTTATGAAGAATTTTAGCATGTTTGTGAAACAACAAACCTATAAACTTGAAATTGGAGGGAGATATAGCAGGATATGAATCATTCCTGGGAAAGAATCAAAGATGAACTTGGAATAAAATTTCCACCATGAGGAGATTTTGAAGGATCTGAGTATCATGGATTCTTGAAACAATCTGAAGGTTATGATATCATAAATCAATGGATCGGGGCGTAGCGCAGGTGGCTAGCGCGCTTGCATGGGGCGCAAGAGGTCGCTGGTTCAAGTCCAGTCGCCCCGACCAAAAGAAATCCCCCTTCCTTCTGGAAGGGGGATTTCTGTTACTTGTTTGTACTACCTGAAGCTTGTGATAACCACGAACTTTGCATCTGCAGATAAGCTATCGCCTCCTCCATGGCAGTAAACTTTCTCCAGAGCTCCGCTTCTCTCCTTTGAAGTCTTTCTATCATCTCCGCTATTCTGATCGCAAGAAACCTCTGCTCTCTCGTTAATCGACCGCTCACACCGGCGACCTGATCGATCCTTCCTCCAAATTTCGTTAAATCCCATAGATAGTTGTAAAGTTGGACAGCGAAGCCTTCTGAACCTTCCTCGTCGTTTCCAAAAAATCTCCAGACTTTTTCAGGATCCTCGGAAAGAACCTGTCTCAACGTATCTTCATCCAGTTCCAGATGCCCTTTCATCATGTTTTCATAACCTGTTCCAAGCCCTCCCGTTGTTATACCTATTTCCCAGAGGTAATTTATATCTCCTTCTATTTTTCTGGTTATGAAGCTCTTCAATCTATCAAAAATGTTCTCGAGAAAACTGTCGTTCTTCAAAACGCCTTGCATTTTCTCTTCTTCTGTCATTTCATCCTCGGATTTGTCAGTTACAGGCTCTTCCGTTAACTTTTCGTTTATATAATCCATTATCTCATTCCATTTCTGAACGAAATCTCTTATCTTACTGATCACCTGATCCACATCTCTCTCCACTCTCACAGTGATCGTATCTGAGCTCGCTTTCTTTATGGTAAAAGTAATTCCGTTATATTCAAAGGAATCGTTTGATGTATAGAGGTCCATCCATGTGGAGCCATCTGTGCTTATCTGAACATGTGCCTCTTGTCCTGGTGTTAAAGTGTGATTTTCAATGCCCAGGATCCCGAAGACATTAGTACTGTCGGTGTCCTCCAACGTGATCGCTTTTGGCCCACCCTCGTTGTTTCTCATGTAAATCTTGTTCTCATAGGCATCGTACCAAGCTGTAACACCAGCAGAACTTTCATTTATTCTTTCCAGGAAATCCTCCAGAGTTTCCGTTGGATCCACAGTGATTTCGACACCGTTTATCTTCACCGTCCCAGAAGCTATCGTTTCAGAATTGTAATTGGCAATGTCTTGAAGCGTTTTTGTAGAAGGATCAAGACTACTCACAGGGGCGGTACTTTGAAGAACATAGTTTGTACCGTTGTACGTGACATTCGACTCCTTCAGGTGAAAGACACTCATGAGGTTTCCTGAAACTTCCACCATGAAGAAGTTGGTATCCGATGTTATAGTGAGTTTTCCCGTTGTTTGATCGTACGAGGCGCTCCCTGTCATACCTAAATTCGATAACGCTGTATTTATCTTCGTAATGATGTCATCAATGGTATCTGCCGTCGTTATGTTCACC
This sequence comes from Thermotoga sp. 4484_232, assembly GCA_002084985.1. The sequence continues at coordinate 5,916 of MZGO01000102.1, forward strand.
TCTTCATAACTCTGCGTGGCTTCGTTGTATATCCGTATAGTTGAGTCGACAGGAGTATAAGAATAATCTAGAGAGCCGAAAGTTGCTGTTGAGGATGGAGGTGTAACTACCATATCGTTACCCTCGAGAAGAGTACCAAAAGCCGTGTTCAGTACCTTCACGTAATATGTTCCAGGAGTTGCGCTTGTTGAAGCTTGAGCAGAGATAGTGCTCTCATCCGACGAGGATGCTGAAAACACCATGAAGGTTCTCTGTAGTTTCAGATCAAAAACAAAATCCCTGAATTCTTCTAGTCTGTTGTC
>MZGO01000010.1 GCA_002084985.1 Thermotoga sp. 4484_232
CATTTGAAGTACTCTGTTGCGACGTACTACATAATTGCACCTGCAGAAGCAAGTTCCAACCTTGCAAGGTATGATGGGGTCAAATACGGTTTGAGAATAGAAAAAGAGGGGCTCAAAGAAACCTACATGAGGACCAGGAACGAAGGGTTCGGTGAGGAAGTTAGAAGAAGGATCATGCTCGGGACTTTCACTTTAAGTGCTGCATATTACGAAGCGTATTTCGACAAAGCTCAGAGAGTTAGAAAAAAGATCTCAGACGAGATAAACGAAATTCTTGAAAATTTTGATGCCATCCTGACACCAACTTCTCCTGTACCTGCATACAAAATAGGGGAGATAAAGGATCCTTTGACGTATTACCTCATGGATATATTCACGATACCTGCAAATCTTGGTGGTTTCCCAGCTCTGAGCATTCCTTTTGGGTTTTCTAAAGGTCTTCCTGTAGGAATTCAGATAATGGGGAAAAGATTCGATGACTCGAAAGTTCTCAGAGTGGGGAGAGCCGTCGAAAAGTCATCTCCCTACAACGAAAATGGTAGATTCCCCATGGCGGAGGTGACACGATGAGATACAAAGCTGTGATAGGGCTCGAAATACATGTTCAACTGTCCACGAGAACAAAAGCGTTCTGTTCCTGCAGAGCAGATGTCTTCGATCTTCCTCCAAACACGGCGATATGTCCGGTCTGTACGGGACAACCTGGAGCTCTTCCTGTTCCAAACGAGGAGATGATAGTTCTGGCCGTAAAAGCGGCTCTCGCTTTGAGCTGCAGGATAAATCTTTTCTCAAGGTTCGATAGAAAGAACTACTTCTATCCGGATTTACCAAAAGGTTATCAGATAACGCAGTACTTCTACCCATTGGCCCAAGATGGATACGTGGAGATACAGGGTGAAGAGGGAAGGAAGAAGATAAGGATAAGAAGACTTCACATAGAAGAAGACGCTGGAAAATTGATCCACGAGAGCGATTCTATAACAAAAGCCCTGTACAGTCTCGTCGATATGAATAGATGTGGAGTTCCTCTCATAGAGATTGTCACAGAACCTGATATATCCTCTCCAAGGGAAGCGAGGGTTTTCATGGAAAAACTGAGATCCATAGTGAGGTACACCGATGTGAGCTCTGGGGATATGGAAAAGGGCGCTTTGAGGTGCGATGCGAACATATCTGTTGTGGATCTGGAAACGGGAAGGCAGAGCAACAGAGTCGAAGTCAAAAACATGAATTCCTTCAAATTCGTCGAGAAAGCTCTTGAGTATGAATACAACAGGATAGTTGAGGCTATGAAAAAAGGTGAAGATGTTGAAAGGGAAACCAGAGGCTGGGATCTCTCAACTAAGACAACTGTATCGATGAGAGGAAAAGAGGAAGAAAGTGATTACAGATACTTTCCAGAACCAGATATCCCCCCTGTGATTCTCACTGAAGATTTTGTGGAAAACATTAGAAAAAGCCTGCCTGAGCTTCCCGATCAGAAAGCCGAAAGATTCATGGAAGAATACGGTCTGCCAGAGTACGATGCCATGGTTCTGACCTCCACCAAAGAGCTGGCAAATTTTTACGAAGAGTGTGTAAAGATCGTCAGAAAACCCAAGGAGCTAAGCAACTGGATTATGACAGAGCTTTTAAGGGAATTGAAGGAAAAAGACATGGATATTTCGGACATGAAGATAAAGCCAGAACATTTTGCGGATCTCTTCAGATTGATGGATGAAGGGAAGATATCCATAAAGATCGCCAAGGAGATATTCCCTGAGATTTTCGAGACGGGTAAGATGCCCTCTGAGTTGGTAGAAGAGAGAGGCCTTATTCAAATAAACGATACAAAGCTCATAGAAAGTATTATCAAAAAGGCTATGGAAGAAAACCCAAAAGCTGTGGAACAGTACAAGAAGGGAAAGAAAGGTGTGATGGGATTTTTCATAGGAGCTGTTATGAGAGAAACGAAAGGGAAAGCTAATCCAAAACTTGCCAATGAGATAGCAAGGAAACTCCTGGAGGGTGAATGATGTGAGAGTGTGGATCATCATACTCCTTTTTCCATCTTTTCTGATGGCATCTTCTTTCTTCCTTTATCCAGATGGATTCTTCGTGTCAGTTGGCGATAATGTGTTTCTGGAAATTTGGAACTGTAAAATATCTCTGGGGCTCTCGTTTGAGAGAAAGGATGTTCATTACAAAAATCTGATTCTTTTGAGGGTCAAAAAAGGAGAAACAATCAAGAGATTTGCTCTTTCTGCTGGGAATGGTTGGAGCATATCGATGGATCTGAAGATAAAATCTTCATTCCCTGTGTCCATGGAAACGAGAACGTTTTACACGATCGGATCCGAGAGAGCTTTTGCCATAAATGAAGGAAGATCCTCCATGAAAGTTTTAGGTTATTCCATATCCAGCGATTACTTCTCCTACATATCCCATCCTTCGCTGAACTTCTCAAAAGCTCTTCTGAAAATTCCGAGAATGAGTGTGGGAATGCATTCTGGAGCTTCGATCTTTTCAGTTGGGTTTGCAGAGAAGGGTTTTTTCTCCGGTATAGGATGGTTTGATGGATTTTGCGTGGATTTTGGCCTTTGGAAAGATTTCGATTTGAAGGGTATGAAAGGATCTTTGAACCTATTCCTTGGACTTTCGCAAAAAGGGTTATATCCCAGTTTATATCTGAAGTTGAAGGATCCATTCAACTTGAGGGTGATATGTGATGAAAAAAAGTGGTTTGCAGGAGTCGAATTCTGATGTTTGCGTGTACGTTCACATACCTTTCTGCAAATCAAAATGCCTGTACTGCGACTTTGTCTCCTATATCAACTTCCCGCGCATTGAAGAGTACTTCGAAACAGTGTTAAAGGAACTTGAAATGTATTCTAGTCTTTTAAATAGCAAGAGCGTGAAAACGGTTTATTTCGGAGGAGGCACTCCAAATTTTGTACCAGAGTGCTACATTGAAAGAATCCTGAAAAAATTGGAAAAATTATCCGGTGTGTATGAACCTTTGGAGATAACGGTAGAAATGAATCCAGACAGTGTTACAGCCCGAAAAGTTCGTCATTACCTTGAAATGGGAATAAACAGGATAAGTCTTGGAGTTCAAGCTTTCGATGATACAGTCCTTGAAACAGTGAAAAGACCCCATGGAACGAAGGAAATCGATAGAGCTCTTTCCATTTTGATGACGTATTTCGAGAACGTGAACACCGATTTCATATTGGGACTACCGATGGAAACAGATGAAACTATAGAAAGGAATATGAAGTTATTGGAGACGTACTCACCTTCTCATGTTTCATTGTATCTTCTCGATACCGATGAAGAAACGCCATTGAAAAGATTGATCGATAAAGGTGTCTTAAAACTACCAAGTGAAGAAGAAATTGCGAGAAGACATGCAAGATTCCTGAAGTTTTTGAGGAAAAGAGGTTATTTGAGGTATGAGATATCAAATTTTGCCAGAGAAGGGAAAGAGTGTATTCACAATTTATCGTATTGGAAGAATGAAGAGTACCTAGGAATAGGAGTGTCATCCGGTGGGCATATTGGTAGACTGAGGTACGTCAATGTCAGTGATATAACTGAATATATGAAGATGGTAAACAATGGAATCTTACCATACGGTTACAAGAGAGTGAATGACGGTGATGAGGAGTTCGTTGAAACGATCTTCATGTCCTTGAGATTAAGAGAAGGTGTGTGTAAGGAAGAAATCATCAAAAGATTCGGATATGAAAGATACAGAGCTTTGCAAGAATTTGCGGAGAGATTCAGAGAGTATTTCAACGTTCATGGTGATAGAATATCTTTAAGTGAGATGGGGTTTGATCTATCAAGATACATATTCGAGGAACTTCTGGAAGCGTTCTCTAAAAAGGGATGGTGGAAATTTGCTTCATGTACTTCATAAAGGTATTGAATTCTACACTGTGCCGAAAAATCTGAGGCTTGACCCGCAAACCAAAACGGGGAGTTTCTTGCTGTCACCGATGGATCTCAAAAAAATAGCGACTATGAGGAGATTGTTCCTCATGAGTTATAAAGATAGCAAAGCTTACATGGAAAGAGAAATCGTTCTGAACTCCATCAGTGTTCGAACAGGTGTAGCTTTTTTCAACTATCACGAACCTATTTTCTGGCCATTTCCTAAAGATTTCGCGAAGGACATAATCGAAGGGATATCGAAATATTATCACCTTCATCATCTTGTGAATTCTTTGAACATCCTTCTCGAAAACACGAAAGGAGAGAATCCATCTTTTGGTTTGTTCGAAAAATGGCTGGAGTCTCTTCTAGTACCTGTCCCCGATGAGGCAGCAGAGAACGTGAAATATCTTCTCTCCAAGTTCTCGTTCATATACACGACCAAGATCTTTGGGAGTGCTTTCAGAGGAGATATAGATGAGATAACCAAAAGATCTCATGAAGTTGCCTTCAAATTATACGAGATCATCGAGAAGTGAGTCATTTTCGTCAACGACATGGAATCCTTCCTTCTTTAAAAACCATGCTGTCACTCCTGAACCTCTCACAAGATTTTTGGTGAACGTACCGTCGTAAACTTCATGAACCCCGCACGAGGGGCTTCCAGATTTTAAAATGACAAGATCTACTTTTAAAAGTCTTGCTATTTTGACTGTTAACTCCGCTCCTCTCACGAAATTCTCCGTCACGTCTTCACCCTTGATGTTGATCACCTTTTCTTCGCCATTCCATCCCTTCCCTCCTTGAATTTCAGAAGGAGGCCTTGGTGTTCCAAGGCCTCCCAATTGTTCTGGACAAACAGGTATGATAACGTGTTTTTCTAGAAGGTTCAGGATCTTATCACACGGTTTCGACAGAAGGTCGAATCTTGTTGGAAGTCCCAAAAGGCATGCACTAACAAGTATTTTCACTTACCACCAACCCCGTATTGACTTCTCTTGAGAACGTACATTCTTCTCGAAGAAGGCAGATATACAATGGGATTGGTATGCTTTCCTTCGATTCTAACTTCAAAATGAAGGTGAGGCCCAGTACTCAAACCGGTATTCCCCACCCTTCCAATCAACTGACCTTTCCTGACGAACTGACCGTTGTAAACGCAGATTCTTGAGAGATGACCGTAGAGAATCTGGTACTTTCCACTCTTCACAATGATCAGAAGGCCATACCCTGCTTTTTCACCAGCAAAAGTTACGATCCCACTTTCAGCTGCAAAAATGGGTGTTCCCTCAGGAGCTGCTATATCCAAACCCGTATGGAAGGATAACCTCTTCGTTATTGGATGTATTCTCCATCCGTAAGGGGACGATATCCTGCCGTAAATCGGCCAAAGAAACACCCGCTCGTCATTGAACGCCTTCCCTATGACAGACAAAGGGACAAAGATCTTTTCTCCAGGGTAGATAACCGAGTTCTTCATGTCATTAGCTATCATTATATCCTCAACTGTCGTGAAGAATCTCTTCGCTATGGAAGACAACGTATCTTTTTTCTTGACCTCGTATATGTATCCCTCAGGCTGGGGAATTCTGAGAATCTGCCCAGATCTTAAAGGTTTCTTTGTAATATCGGGATTCCAATCGATGAGAGTGGAAGGCGATATTCCAAAATCCTGAGAAATGCTGCAAATGCTATCTCCTCTTTGAACAACGTAATTCACAACAAAATATTTTGCAGAGGAAACTACCGCTATCAGTACGATGATTACGAACAAAACCCCCCGTTTCATATGTCGATCCCTCCTCAAACGAGTTCCACAAGTTTTTCGGGGATCTTATAGGCTGGGAGGATGTAGTCAGCGTACCCTTCATCTATCACGGATTTTGGCATTCCAAACACGACGCACGTTTCTTCGGCTTCTGCTATGACTGTCCCCCCATAGAATTTAACCTTGAAAGCACCTTTTGTGCCATCTCGCCCCATACCCGTCAATATGACGGCTATTGTTCTGTTCTTATATATCTCCACTATCTTGTCCAGAGTATAATCCACAGAGGGTCTTACGTTGTTAATTTTACCAGTCTTGTTATCCAAAAACAATTTCGCGTTACCATTTTCATATTTTGCCCCAAGATGGTGATCCCCCGGCGCAACGTAGACGATTCCTTTCTTCAGAACATCCCCTTCTTCTGCCTCTTTAACCGTGAGTTCTGATGCTTTATCCAATCTCGTGGCAAGAGACCTGGTAAAGCCCGGTGGCATGTGTTGAACTATAACGATGGGGTAAGGAAAATCGGCGGGAAGGTTGGGAATTATCATATCCAGGGATCTTGGACCTCCAGTTGAAGATCCTATGACGACGATTTTCTCCGTGACGCTTGGCCTCTTCAGACTCACTCTTACGGGGCGTCGCTTTAAAAGAAGCTTGCTGGGGTCAACTTTAACGGCGTTCCTTATTTTTTCCACTAAGACGTTTCCAACCTCTCTGAAGGTCATTGAGATAGAGCCACTGGGTTTTGTCAGAAAATCCACCGCTCCAAGTTGGAGTGCAGTCAGGGTGATGTCAGCACCCTCTTCTGTGAGACTACTCACCATTATGATCCTTGTTGGCTTTTTCTTCATAATGAGCTTTAAAGCTTCTATTCCGTTTAACTTGGGCATTTCCACGTCTAGAGTTATAACGTCTGGTTCACATTTGACAGCGAATTCAACTGCTTCCAAGCCATCTTTTGCTATAGCTACAACTTTCATATCCGGTTGAGAATCGATGATATCTTTGAGAACCATTCTCATGAAAGCTGAATCATCTGCTATCATCACTCTTATCTTTTCCATGCTTTTTCCTCCTCAGAACGAGTGATAAAACCGGGAAGAAGATCAGGACGAACATTATGAAGATCTTACCAGAAAGTGGTTTAAAAGAGAACAATACCCTCCCCAATATCACGATACCAACGGCCACAGCAAAGAGAGCATTCCATAAAACCACGCCAGCCGCCACGTCTTTGACGAATTTCACCCGGGGATTGAATTCCACACTCTTCATATCCAGAAGGCCTTCAACAAAGGTGTTTATCAGTTCGGCCCCTATGACCGAGAAAACCGCGAAGATTATCCAAAGCATTTCCATCTCGTTCAGTGGCAGGAAAAAAACCGTGATTATCACGGATATACCTATAATGAAATGTATCTTCAGATTTCTCTCAGAAAGAATGGCTTCCACGATACCCTCTGTTGCGTGTTTGAAGGATGATAAAAGATTATTATTCGAAGTTCGTTGTGAGCCTTTTTGATGAGTAAAAGTTCTGTTTGATTCTGTATTCCTTTTGAACGAGGGTATATCCATACTCCACCGCCCTCATGTTCATATCTATATAACTCTTTCTGACAAGATCTTTCAAAGCTTTTTTCACGGAATCCATGGAAACTATTCCACACGTTTTTATCATCACACCGAGTCCGATCATGTTGGCGACAACTGGTGTTCCAAATTTTTTAATCGAAAGTTCCGTTATGGGAAGTGTCATGATTTTCTTCGTTATCCTCCTCACAACATTCGGTATCTCCTTCACAGAAGTGCTATCTATGAATATGACGCCGTTACTCTTCAACAATTTGTGATACTCCAGGAAAGGTAAAGAATGCATGAAATACATTATATCGAATTGCTCGGCTTTTGGATAGTCTATAGGATCATCCCCTATGAGTACATCACAGTGACTCATGCCACCTCTTACCTGCTCACTATAAGATTGAGTTTGGACAACCTCTTTTCCATCATAAACGGCTGCTTTTGCCAGCGTTAGACCCATTAGAATGCTCCCTTGACCTCCAATTCCAGAAATCCTGATAGCTATGGGATTCTTCATTCGACTACCTCCTCCACCTTCACTTTTTCAAGGAGTTTCCTGTAGAGTTCAAGGTAATCAGGTTTTCTCTCTTTTTTGAAGACACCTATTACGATCTTCCCTTTTAAATCCGCTTCGCTCATCTTCGATGCCTTATCAACAGGGATAGAATTGTTTTTGAAATATTCGAGCATTTCGAATGGTTCCGACATACCGTTGTACCTCCCAAAGTAGGTATGACAATTTGTTATAACATCTATCACCGCCATTCCCTTATGTTCTATTCCTTCTTTTATATACCTTACAAGGAGAGGATAGTGAAAAACCGTTGCTCGAGCGACGTAAGTTGCACCTGCTGAGAGAGCAAGATTCACGACATCAAAGGGTTTTTCTATGTTCCCATAAGGCGATGTCGAAGCGATTTTCTCAAGAGGTGTCGTCGGGGAATACTGCCCCCCGGTCATGCCATATATCATGTTGTTGTACACTATAACTGTTATATCGAGATTTCTACGGCACGCGTGTATGAAGTGGTTTCCCCCTATCGATACGAGATCTCCATCTCCACCCATGACTATAACGTTGAATTCAGGTCTTGCCAACTTCACACCAGTGGCGAAAGCGATGGCTCTCCCATGCAAGGTGTGAAGGGTGTTGAAATCAAGGTATCCTGTGGCTCTGGAGGAACAACCTATACCGGAAACAACGGCTACTCTTTCTCTCCTCAAACCGAGTTGTTCAACTGCTTCTAAAAAGGCTTTAAGGATGATGCCATTCCCGCATCCTGGACACCACACTGTTGGCCATCTGTCTACCCTTAAATATGAGAGCAATCTATTCACTTTCACTCAATTCACCTCCATCAAAACTTATCCTTTCAACGACGACACCTGTCATGGTGAACAAAAATTCAGTGAGTGGATCTGGATAATCGTAGTGATAAACCACTCTCTTTATACCAGCATTTATTATCAACCTTGCACAGATGGAACAAGGTTTGTGTGTTACATACATAGTCGCCCCGTCTGTAGATATACCGAATCTAGCTGCCTGCATCAATGCGTTCTGTTCCGCATGAAGAGCATAACATATCTCTTGATGCTCTCCAGATTCTATTCCCAAATCATCTCTTATGCATCCAATCTCATCACAGTGAGGAAAGTGCGAGGGTGGTTGATTGTATCCAGTGGCCAGGATTCTATTGTTCTTAACAATTAAAGCCCCCACTTTTCTATGAATACAAGTTGATCTCTCCTTTAAAAGCATGGCAACTTTCATGAAGTAATGGTCCCAAGATTCCCTTAAATCCGTTTTTCTAACTATTTTCACATTCTTTAAATATTCCTCCAATTTGGCTTTCAAACCGCGCACCTCCAAGGGGTATTTTACCATTCTCTCATCACTTTTGTATTGAGAATCTTCTAAAATCATCACGGAGAAAATGAGGATCTGTTTCTTCAGTTGCTCCTCGAGGAGGTGATAATATATAATTTCTGTTGAATGGGGTGATTGTTTGAAAGCGACGGTTGTGGCGACAGAATTGGGTCCTGTGAGTGTCCTTGTGGAGAGAGGAAAAGCTGTGAGAATACTTCTGGGAGTCTATATACAGCCTGCGGAATTTATCGATCCTTTTAAAAAGCAGCTTGATGAATATTTCAATGGTTCCAGGAAAATTTTGGATTTTCCTGTTCGAATCGAAGGTTCCAGGTTTCAAAAGAGGGTCTGGGAAATCGTCAGGAGAATACCTTATGGTGCCGTTATAACTTATGGGGAGATCGCAAAAGTACTGAATACATCACCAAGAGCTGTTGGAAT
>MZGO01000103.1 GCA_002084985.1 Thermotoga sp. 4484_232
TCATACCCTATTCCCTATACCCCAACGTCCACCATTCATCACCGATTGATCTTTCTTCCGATGTGTGCTAGAATTTTTAGTAGAAAAATAAGTTCAAAAATTCACAAACCTCCTGAGGTGGAGGGAGGATATCCTGACACCGGGGGAGGGGAAAAAGCCCCCTTTCCCGGTAAAGAAAGGGGGTTAATTTTATGGACGAAAGATTCTACGTTTTAACTCTCCTTGTTGAGGACATTGAAAGCGCCTACCTTCAGGTCAACAAAGTCCTCCACGAATACGCCGACTATATCCGCCTCAGGGTTGGATATCCCGTTAAAGAGGAAGGTATAGGGATCATCTTCTTAGTTGTTAGAGCGGACAACGATACTATCGGAGCCTTTGCCGGGAAACTGGGACAGATAAATCACGTGTGTGTGAGATCCATGGCTTTAAGGAGGTGATAGTATGTTCACTTTTGTGAAAGAAAGGGAAGATATAAAGACCTTCATTCCTCAGGAAGAGATAAAAGAGCTTTTGGAGAGAACGAAAAATCCCGATCCCGTTCGAGTCAGAGAGATCATCTCAAAATCCCTGGACAAGCAAAGATTGGAACCCGAAGAGACCGCAACGCTTTTGAACGTGGAAGACGAGGAGCTTCTTGAGGAGATATTCGAAGCGGCCGGAAAATTGAAGAAGAGGATATACGGAAACAGAATCGTTCTTTTCGCACCGCTCTACATCGGTAACTACTGCGTCAACGACTGTGTGTACTGCGGCTTCAGAATTTCAAACAGGGAGATCTTCAGGAAAACATTATCCATGGATGAGATCAGGAAAGAAGTCCTGAGTCTTCTTGAGAAAGGTCACAAAAGACTGATCGTAGTCTACGGAGAACACCCCATGTATTCACCTGAATTCATAGCGAAAACGATAGAGGTCGTCTACAGCACGAGAGTTGGGAAGAGTAACATAAGGCGTGTCAACGTCAACGCGGCTCCTCAGACTATAGAGGGGTACAGAATTATAAAATCGGTCGGTATAGGAACCTTCCAGATATTCCAGGAAACGTATCACTACGAGACGTATAAAAAGCTCCACAAAGGGCCCAAAGCGAACTTTGCATGGAGACTCTATGGACTCGACAGAGCCATGATGGCTGGGATAGATGATGTCGGAATCGGTGCACTCTTTGGTCTGTACGACTGGAAGTTCGAAGTGATGGGGCTTTTGTACCACACGATACACCTTGAGGAGAGATTCGGTGTGGGACCTCACACCATATCCTTCCCGAGATTGAAGTGGGCTGTGAACACTCCCTTCACAGAGAATCCACCGTACCCTGTGAGCGATGAGGATTTCAAAAAACTTGTAGCAATAATTAGACTCTCTGTTCCGTACACCGGGATGATCTTGACGGCGAGGGAACCTTCAAAGCTCAGGGACGAAGTCATAAAGCTTGGGGTCTCTCAGATAGATGCCGGATCCAGTATAGGAATAGGCTCTTACTCCAAGAAAGACAGGAAAGTCCTTCAGAAGAGTCAGTTCATGCTGGGAGATCACAGACCCTTGGACGAGGTTATAAAAGAACTTATGAAAAAAGGATACATTCCATCTTTCTGCACAGCGTGCTATAGAGCCGGAAGGACAGGTGAACACTTCATGGAATTTGCGATCCCAGGATTTGTTAAGAACTTCTGCACACCGAATGCCCTTTTCACGCTGAAAGAGTACCTTGAGGATTTCGCATCGGATGAAACGAGAAAAATAGGAAACGAGCTGATCATGAAAGAAGTCGAGAAGATGGATGGGGTCATAAAGAAGAAAGTTCTGGAAGCTCTGGAAAGGATTGAACAAGGTGAAAGGGATGTCAGATTCTGATGTTAAGAAGGTTTTGGAAGAGATAGCCAGAAAGTACGATTGTAAGATATGGATCGCAAAGAAGGTGGGAAGGAGAATCTCTTACATCTCGGGTTTAAAAGCTGGGAAAGAAAGATTTCTCCCACCCGATGTGGTGTACGAAGATGAGAAGATCGTCATATTCTCTGAGGGTCTGCCAGAAGATGCAAAGGATGTTGTTGCAAAGGAAATTTTGAAAAATTTGAGGTGGGAGTTGATAGAGAGTGACACCTTTGAGAGCCCTCGAGAGGATCGCAAGGAATCCAGACAGTGTTGAAAAGGAAGACCTTGTTCTGATTCTGAAGGAAAACAGCAAAGAGTTCAATGAAAAGCTCTTCAAAACCGCTGATGAGATCAGAGAAAGGTACGTTGGAAATGAAGTCCACGTCAGGGCTTTGATAGAATTTTCGAATTACTGTAGAAAGAACTGTCTGTACTGCGGTCTCAGAAGATCCAACAGAGAGCTCAAAAGGTACAGAATGACACCCCAGGAGATAATAAGGAGAGCAGAGATATCTGCAAAGATGGGAGCAAGAACCATTGTTCTTCAATCGGGAGAAGATCTCTACTACACCAAGGAGATACTTTCAGATATCATAAGAAAGATAAAGAAGTTCGATGTAGCAGTGACCCTCAGTGTTGGGGAGAGAACCTACGAGGAGTACGAAGCGTGGAAGATGGCGGGGGCGGATAGATTTCTCATGCGCCATGAAACGGCAAACAAAGAGCTCTACAGAAAACTCCATCCCGATACCCCTTTCGAAGAGAGGGTGAAATGCCTTCACTGGTTGAAGAAATTAGGGTATGAAGTTGGTGCGGGAAACATAGTTGGACTTCCAGGACAGACTGTGGAGGATCTTGCAGATGATCTCCTCTTCGTGAAAGAACTGGATGCCGACATGGTGGGAATAGGGCCTTTCATACCACACCCTCAAACTCCTCTTAGAAATGAGAAAGGGGGAGATTTCCTAACCTCTCTTAAGATGATAGCACTGGCCAGAATTTTGATACCCGATACCAACATCCCCGCAACTACCGCCATGGGAACGATTCATCCAAACGGCAGACAGATCGCTTTGAAATGTGGGGCGAACGTCATAATGCCTGTCATGACACCTTCTCCTTACCGCCCATTGTATCAGCTTTACCCTGGTAAAATCTGTGTCTCTGAAAGCGACACGAAATGTATCCCCTGTGTGTTTCACATGATAAGGGCTCTGGGTAGGGAAGTTGATGACATTTTCTTTATCCACTGAAGGAAAGCCGGGTAATTCCTTGTTTGGTAGAGCACCCTACCCGGGCCTTTCATCCTGACAATAAGACCCTCTCCTCCAAAGAAGAACGATTTCATACCCCCGAAGGCTTTGACATCGTACGTTATGGTTGAATCAAACGCAACAACGTGCCCCGTGTCTATTATGTATTCCTCTCCCGGCGGTAACTCTTTTTCCACTATCCCACCAAAAGAGCCAAGAACCACCTTCCCGTTGCCAGAGAGCCTCAGAAGGAATATCCCTTCCCCCATAAAGAAGGATTTGAACCCACCAAATCTTGTGTCCACCTCTACACTCTCTGAAGATGCAAGAAAAGATGTTGATTGAACGAACATTTCACCGTTCAGATCCAAGATCACGATGTCTCCTATGAGAAGAGGGGCTAAGACTATCTCACCAGGCCCTTCATAGTAGTTGAGGAAGAAACTTTCACCACCAAGAAATGCTCTTTTTAGACCCTTCAAGATCCCTCCCGATCTTGTCTCGACCTTGACACCGGAATCCATCGCAACCATCGCACCTGGTTCCACCTTTATTCTCTCTCCAGCGTCGAGCTTTATCGAGACGGCAGCGAACGCTCCCCTATGAAGCTCCTTTATATCCATCAACATCACCTCCTTCAGGATATAATAACATCTGGAGGGGTATGTGTGTGGAGAATAGCGGTTGTCGATGATGAGGAGAAACTTGCGGAAATGGTGGCAGATAGGTTGAGGAAAGATCTGAAGGTGCCAGTCGATGTTTTCTACAATTCGACAGATTTCCTGGAAAAACTGCACCGTGAGGATTACAGACTGGTTATTCTGGATGTCGTGCTACCGGACATGGATGGATACGAGACGTGTAAGATAGTAAAAGAAAGGAAACCGGCAACCTATGTCATCCTCCTTACGGTGTTATCCGATGACGAAAGCGTCATCGAAGGGTTTGAATCGGGTGCGGACGATTACGTTTCGAAACCCTTCAGCATGGATGTTCTCCTTGCAAGGGTTAAAAGGTTCCTTTTCAGAAAAAAGGAAGAAGTTTTAGACTTTGGGGATCTCAGGATAGAGGTATCCTCAAGAAGGGTCTTCGTGGAAGGGAAGGAAGTGAACCTGTCGAAAAAAGAGTTTGATCTTCTTTTAATTCTTGCTATGAACGAAGGGGCGGTTTTTACCAGGGAAAAACTCCTTGATCTTGTTTGGCCGGAAGAGGTGGATGTCTCTCCAAGGGTTGTGGATACAACTGTGAAAAGGTTGAGGAAGAAGATAGAAAAGGATCCGAACACACCGAAGCATGTAAAGACCGTTTGGGGTGTTGGATACAAGTTCGTGAAGGAGTGAGAGTATGAAGATAACAATCGTTATGGATGACTACTCTGGAATGATGAGGGAAGTTGTGGCTCACCATGGTTTCTCGGCGTTGGTGGAACTGGAAAACACGAAAATACTCGTTGATACCGGTGCGAATGGTGAAGATCTTCTGAAGAACTTTGAGGTTTTAGGGATAGATATCTCGGAGATAAACACAGTGTTCCTAACTCACAGGCATTACGATCACACGGGAGGTCTGAAAAAATTTTTAGAAGAGAGAGATAAGATCGGTAAAAAAACCTTCGTTGTGGCTCATCCAGATTTGTTTGTACCTCTGTTCTCCTCGAAACCTTTTCTCAGAGAATCCGGCTTCCCTTTCACAAGAGAGGAACTCGAAAGTCTGGGAGCTGTTTTCCTACTCGTTGAGGAACCTTTTGAGATGACATCTGGTGTGTTTTCAACGGGATTTGTTGAAAGGGAAGAGCGTTATGAGAGGATCGGTGACTACTTCAGAATCGCTGATGGGAAGCTTGTAAAGGATAATTTGCCAGATGATATGTCTCTTGTTGTAAAAAGTGAAAAAGGCCTTGTTATCGTGGCCGGGTGTTCTCACGCTGGGATAGTGAACATCGTGAAACACGCATCCAGAGTCTTCATCTCACGCTGGGATAGTGAACATCGTGAAACACGCATCCAGAGTCTTCAGCGAGAGTGTTTTTGCCATTATCGGGGGATTTCACCTTGTGGGTCTTGAAAAGAATCAGATAGAAAAAATGGTTTTAATCCTTAAGGACCTGGGAGTTAAGAGAGACTGGGGATACACCAGTTACTACGTTGGCGTTACCAAAGCTGTTATAAAGAGAATACACCCTGATGCTGTGATCATCGATATAACTCATGGAATAGAACCTTTCAACGTTAGAATGGCTATGCACGTTCTGTACAGGGCATCAAAAGATTTCCTAGAAGGAACGGTATTTCTCGCCGTGGTTGATCATGGAGTTGGAACGGCAAGGAAATCCATTGTCATGAGGACGAAGAACAACATGTTCTTCGTTGGCCCTGATAACGGTATATTCACACTCGTTGCTGAAGAATATGGTGTTAAAGAGATAAGAGAAATAACCAACAGGAAACTCTACTACAAAAAGGACCCATCGTTCACATTCCATGGAAGGGACATCTTCGCACCGGCTGCTGCACATCTTGATAAAGGAACACCGATGGAGAGTCTTGGAACGAGGTTGATGTCGTATGAGGTTTTGAAATACAAAAGAGCAAAAATCGATGGGAAGAGGATAGTAGGAGAAGTTGCCTTCTTTGACTCCTTTGGAAACATCGAAACCAACATACCGTTCCAGTTCTTCATGGATATGGGGATAGATCTGGATGATGTTCTAACGCTGAGGGTTGAGAGCAAATCTTTCAAAGTACCTTTCGTCAGAGCGTATGGAGATGTCTCAGAAGGAGAACTGCTCATACATTCTGACAGCTCCGGTTTCTTAGAGATAGCGATGAATCAGGGATCAGCCAGGGAGTATTTGAAAGTGGAACAGGGCTCTGAAGTAATTCTGGAAAAGGAATAGAAGAAGATGCCGGCATGTTTTCAGTAAAAGAACTCGTGGAAATCGCTGTGAATGTTGAGGGAAGTGGTGAGAGATTTCATAGAAAACTTTCAGAGGAAGTTGGAAACGATGAACAGAAAAAGCTTTCCGAATATCTTGCAGATCAGGAGATAGAG
>MZGO01000011.1 GCA_002084985.1 Thermotoga sp. 4484_232
GCGATATTCGCTCCTTTCATAGCACCTTATGATCCGACCGTTCGAGTTGGAAGAGCCATGCAACCACCTTCAAGTAAGTTCCTTTTCGGAACGGATAACCTTGGGAGGGACATCCTGAGTCGTGTGATATTCGGTGCAAGAATAGCCCTCTCCATAGCTCTCCTTGCCGTTCTCATAGCATCCCTCATCGGTATACCCCTTGGTCTCATATCAGGCTTTTTGGGAGGTGTGCTGGACAGAATTCTCACACTCATAATGGATGCCATATATTCCTTCCCTGGCTTGATACTCGCCATCGCTATAGCAGCTGTTCTAGGACCCGGTATGGTCAACATAGCCATATCTATAGCTGTTGTCTACGCGCCAACTTACTACAGAGTCATAAGGAATCAAGTTGCAAGCGTTAAAAACGAACTTTATGTTGAGGCAGCGAAGGCTATAGGAGCCAAAAATTGGGAGATATTGATAAAATACGTTTTTCCCAACGTTTTACCATCCATAGTGGTCGTTCTCTCCATGAACCTTGCAGATGCCATAATGACAGAAGCAGGACTAAGTTTTTTGGGCCTTGGAATAGCTCCACCCACTCCTGATTGGGGATTCGATCTGAGCAACGGTCAGCGATTCGTCCTGAGCAGAGCGTGGTGGGGGATCCTCTTCCCAGGACTTGCGATAGTAACGGTTGTTCTGGGATTTTCGATGTTCAGCGAGGGTTTGAATGAATACCTGAATCCAACTATAAGGGAGAGAAAGGGATGAGCACGGTTCTTTCTGTTGAAAAACTGAAGGTTTATTATAGAACCGAAAAAGGTCTTGTGAGAGCTGTAGATAACGTGACTTTCTCAATAAACGAAGAGGAAACGATAGGACTCGTTGGGGAGTCTGGTTGTGGAAAATCCACACTCGGTAGTACCCTTTTGAAGATACTGCCAAATAACGCCATCGTCGAAGGAAAGATTTTTTTGAATGGGGAAGAGATAGTCTCGAAACCAGAAAAGGAGATGCAGAAGATCAGAGGTGTCAAGGTTTCGATGATATTCCAGGATCCCATGACTTCTTTAAATCCCATAATGAAGATAGAGGATCATTTCATCGAGACGATCCTGACTCACAGACCGGATCTCACAAGGGATGAAGCAATGGAAATGGCTATAAAAGCTCTAGAGAGTGTGGGGATAGACAAATCAAGGATAAGGGATTACCCTTTTCAATTCAGCGGTGGAATGAGGCAGAGAGTTATGATAGCCCTCGCTATAGTTTTGAATCCTGTAATGCTCATAGCAGATGAGCCAACAACCTCACTTGACGTCATAGTTCAGGCCCAGATACTCGAGCTTCTGAAAGATCTCAAAAACAAATACAAGATGTCAATGCTCCTCATAACACACGATTTGGGAGTTGTTGCAGAGATGGCTGATAGGATAGGAGTCATGTACGCCGGACATTTGGTGGAGCTGGGAAAAAGTGAGAAAATATATTACGAGCCGAAGCATCCCTATACCAAAGCTCTTTTGGAATCCATACCGAACACCAACGTAGAGGATAGAGAACTTAGGTTCATACCTGGAAGTCCTCCTGACCTTGTTGATCCGCCTAAAGGATGCAGATTCGCACCAAGGTGTCAAAAAGCCAGGAAAATATGTTGGGAAAAAGAACCGCCTATTTTCGATGTTGATGGAACGCAGGTGAAATGCTGGATTTATGAGGAGGGAAAGGGTGGCACTACTTGAAGTATCGAACTTGAAGAAACATTTTCCAGTTAAGAGAACGTTCGTTGAGGCCCTTCTTGGAAAAAAACAAGAGTTTGTGAGAGCTGTCGACGGTATCTCCTTCGAAATCGAAGAAGGAGAAACCCTGGGATTGGTTGGAGAGTCGGGAAGTGGTAAAACGACAACGGGAAGACTCGTTTTGAGACTCATAGAACCAACTGAGGGTAAAATAATGTTCGATGGCATAAACCTACTCAATCTTTCGAAGGAAGAATTGAGAAAGTTCAGAAAGAACATTCAGATAATATTTCAGGATCCCATGGCATCTCTGAATCCTTACATGAAGATAGGAGACGCTATAAAACATCCTTTGGACATACATGAGATCGGTAGTAAAAATGAAAGGAAGAAAATGGTCTATGAGATGCTACAGAAGGTGAATTTAGAACCTGTTGAAGAATTCTACAACAGATACCCCAGAGAGCTTTCCGGTGGCCAGAGACAGAGGGTGGTTATAGCAAGGGCTTTGATCATGAAACCAAGATTTGTCGTCGCAGATGAGGCTGTTGCCATGCTCGACGTTTCTGTAAGATCGCAACTGCTGAAACTTCTGATAAACCTGAAGGAAGAGTTCAATCTCACGATGCTCTTCATAACTCATGACCTTGCCACCACCAAGTACATTTGTAACAAGATCGCGGTTATGTACCTCGGAAAGCTTGTGGAGGTGGGAAATTTCGAGGATATTTACAAACATCCCGCTCATCCCTACACCAAAGCCTTGATATCTGCCGTCCCGGAACCAGATCCTAAAAAGAAGAAAGAAAAGATAATACCTAAAGGAGAGGTGCCGAATCCCATAAATCCACCAGATGGCTGTAGATTCCATCCGAGATGTCCTTACGCTAGGGACATATGCTCGAAAAAGGAACCTGAATTCGTTGAGATCTCTGAGGGTCATAAGGTGGCATGTCATATCTATTCCAAATAATTGGGGAGGTGGTTTTATTATGAGGAAGTTCCTCGTCTTTTTGATCGTTGCACTGGCTCTTATGGTCTTCGCTAAGGATTTCATAGTCGTGGGGACAACCGATAAGATCAGATCCCTCGATCCAGCAAGATGTTACGATTACTTCTCATCCAACATCCTTCAGAACGTCATGGTGGGGCTTGTGGATTACAAAATAGGAACCAGCATTCTGAAACCAATGCTTGCAGAAAGCTGGGATGTTCTGGACGGAGGGAAAACATACGTTTTTCATCTGAGGAAAGATGCGGTTTTTGAAGATGGAACACCCATCGACGCTCATGTTTTCAAATACTCCTTCGATAGGGTCATTAAATTGAATGGAGATCCTGCATTCTTGCTTTCTGATGTCGTTGAAAAGACCGAGGTTGTGGACGATTACACCTTCAAAGTCACCCTCAAATACCCGTTCTCAGCATTCATCTCTGTCCTCGGATACACCGTTGCGTATCCTGTGAACCCAAAGGTTTACCCTGAAAATGAGTTCTACGAAGATGTACCATCTGCTTCAGGTCCTTACAGAGTCAAAGAATGGATCAGAGACGTCAGGATCGTTCTGGAAGAGAATCCAAAATTCTTCGGAGAAAAACCGAAGACCAAGGTCATAATCATCAATTTCTACGAGAGTGCTGCCACTTTAAGACTCGCTCTTGAAACGGGCGAGATAGACGTTGCGTACAGACACCTCGATCCGAGAGACATCATAGACCTTAAGGGAAGAGAAGACATTGTCGTTTACGAAGGAGCGAGCCCACAGATAAGGTACCTCGTTATAAATGTGACACAGAAGCCTTTCGATGACAAAAGAGTCAGGAAGGCCATAGCTTACGCTGTTGATAGAAAGAGAATCATAGAAGATGTGTTCGTCGGTCTTGCAAAACCCCTTTACTCCTTGATCCCTGAAGGAATGTGGAGTCACAAGAACGTCTTCCCAGAGAGAGATCTTGAAAAGGCAAAAGAGCTCCTCAAGGAAGCTGGATACGATGAAAAACACCCGCTTACCATAGATCTATGGTACACCCCAACACATTATGGAACGACAGAAGCCGATGTGGCTCAGGTTCTGAAAGAATCCCTTGAAGAAACGGGAGTTATAAAGGTCAACATCAAATACGCAGAGTGGTCAACGTACATAGACTACTTCTTAGAAGGCGCCATGGGACTCTTCCTGCTTGGATGGTATCCAGATTATCTGGATCCTGACGACTATGTGTGGCCATTCCTGAGTGAAAGTGGTGCGAAATCCCTCGGTAGCTTCTACTCCAACAAGTTCGTCGAAGAACTCATGATAAAGGCAAGAGGGTTCACAGGAGAATCTGCAAGGATCCCATTCTATGAAAAGGTCCAGAATATCCTGGCAGAAGACGTTCCGTACATCCCACTCTGGCAGGGTGTTGCAACATGTGCTGCCAAAAAATCTGTGAAGGGAATACTGCTTGAGCCAACCCAGATATTCAGGTATTACATTCTCTACGAAGAGTGAACTTGTCCCGCCCCGAAAGGGGCGGGCTCCTTGTTGAGGAGGTAGAAAGATGTCTCTTAAAGCCTACATAATAACCAGAATCATACTTGCTATTCCGATGATGCTCATTCTTCTTTCTCTAATATTCTTCATCCTCAGGATAATACCTGGTGATCCTGTCAAGGCTATTCTTGGAGGGAAGGCCCCTATAGAAGTTATCGAGAGAAAAAGGCATGAGCTTGGTCTCGATAAACCCATCCCAATCCAATTTGTGGAATATTTAGGAAAGCTTATGAAGGGCGATATGGGTAAATCTACCCTGACAGGAAGGCCTGTTTGGGATGAGTTGATGGAGAGATTCCCGGCGACTGTGGAACTCACATTGTTCGGTTTTAGCATAGCAGTTCTCATAGGTGTTTTCTGGGGAGCTGAAGCTGCAAGGAAAAAGGATAAAACCATGGATGTGTCTGCGAGAGTATTCGCGATGCTCATGTATGCTATTCCAATCTTCTGGCTAGGTTTGATGTTTCAGTTTCTGTTTGGTATGATTCTGAGATGGTTCCCAGTGGGGGGAAGGATATCTGCGGCCGTCTCGTTAAAACCTATTACAGGGCTCTACATTCTTGATTCCCTCATCCAGGGAAACTGGGCCGCTCTGAAAGACGTTCTGTGGCATCTTGTCCTTCCAGGAACCACTTTGGGTTTGGTTATCTCAAGCATATTTTTGAGAATGGTTAGAAACAACACAGTTTTGATGCTCTCCCAAGATTTTGTTAAAGCCGCAAAAGCAAGAGGGATAAAGGAAAAAGTGGTTCTGTACAGACACGCACTCAAAAACGCTTTCGTTCCCATACTCACAATGATGGGACTTCAACTTGCACTTCTTCTTGCGGGGGCTGTCCTCACGGAAACAACCTTTTCATGGCCGGGTCTTGGAAGCTACCTGATAATGAAAATAAGATACAGAGATTTTCCCGCAATACAGGGAACAGTCGTTTTCTTTGCCTTCATAGTGGTCATTATAAGTATACTGGTGGATATCATAAATGCACTGGTCGATCCCAGAGTGAGATATTAATATTACTATACATATATTTACATGATTCTAAAATCATGAAAAAGCCTTTAAATTCCTGATTTCGGATACGAAAAGTTATTTTATAGAAATTTTGAAATTTTTACACGAAAGAGTTATAATCATGAAATGATTTCTGGAGCGGAGGATATGAGGAAATACTCGGCATATCATATTCCAGTTCTTGTAAATGAGGTTGTAGAGTACCTTTTGACTCCGCAATGTAGGTTTATACTTGATTGTACCGTTGGAGAAGGTGGACATGCAAAGGCTCTGTTAGCAGCTTGTAAGGATTGTTTCTTGATAGGTGTTGATCTGGATTCAGAGGTTTTGAACCTAGCGGAGCGGAAATTAAAGGAATTTGAAGGAAGGTACAAACTGTTTAAAGCTTCGTATGTGGAAGTCGATATCATTCTGAAGTTGATGGATATTGAGAGTGTTGATGGAATACTGATGGATCTTGGTGTTTCGACGTATCAGCTCAAGAGTGAAGGTAGAGGCTTCACCTTTGAAAAAGAAGAACCTTTAGACATGCGGATGGATCTGGAATCGGATTTTTCAGCATGGAATGTTGTCAACGAGTTTTCTGAAGAAGAACTCTCAAGAATTATTTTCGAGTACGGTGAAGAGAAGAGATTTGCCAGACGTATTGCAAGAAAGATCGTTGAGAGAAGACCTATAAATACCACTCTTGACCTCGTGAAAGCGATAGCAGAGGCTATTCCTCAGAGAGAAAAAACCAGGAGAAAAAAGCATTTTGCGACGAAAACTTTCCAAGCTATTCGTATCGTTGTGAACAGGGAATTAGACAATCTAAAGAGTTTCCTCGAAAAAGCACCAAATTTTTTAACATCCGGAGGAAGGATTGCTGTAATTTCTTTCCACTCTTTGGAAGATAGGATAGTAAAAAACGCTTTCAGAAACTCTGAAAAATTGAGGATCCTGACACCAAAACCGATCAGACCGTCAGAGAAAGAGGTGAAAGAGAATCCCAGATCCAGGAGTGGGAGGTTGAGGATAGCGGAGCGGATCTAGGGGGAAGGAGGAGAGAGAGTTGAACCCCGTGAAAGCGAAAGTAAAGCGGAGCGAACTCACTCGAGAAATTTCCGGGATCTATCACGTTCTGTTCGTATTCGCTGTTTTCATAGCGGTTGTGATCCTTGGAATGTTCCTCTTCAAAATCAGCAGGGATGCTTTCTACCTCTCCCAGGAAACGAGAAGAATGGAAATGGAGATTAAAAAATTGGAGAAAGATCTGGAATCGTTGAACAACGAATATCTCACCCTGATATCTCGCTTCAATGTGGTGATTTCTCCTGATGAACGGAGATGATCTTTGGAAGGCGCGTGTTTTCTTCATATTCATCATCTTCACTATATTTCTGGGATTGGCCTTCATAGGATTGATCACAACCCCATCGTCGATTCTGAGGAGAAATGTGTGGAGTTATTTCATTCCTCCCACAAGAGGGGATATCTTGGATAAATCTGGTAGAAACTGTGCCACAGACCTTCTGTTCTATGTTGCCTACTTGGATGTGAATTACCTCAAAAAGCATCTCGATCCTCGCCTTGAAACTTCCCTTCTCGATCTCCTCAGAAATTTCAATCTACACTTGAAAATAGACGACGTTTTGAATAGAAAAATTGTCAAACTCGGTGAGAGCGAGGAAAGAGACGACATATTGAGGAAGATCCCGATAGATCTCTTCCCCTATGTCAATATATCCCTGGAGTACAGAAGAAGCAAGATCAACGAATTCGGTGTGGGAGTGATCGTTGGATCTGTAGTCAATGGAAAGGGAAAATACGGTGTTGAAGGATACTTTGACGATATTCTGAGGGGGAAAAAAAGAGGGAAGCTGAAGGTTAAGATCTATGGAACACTCAAAATACAGCCAGAAGTTGTGGAATACGTGCCACCTGTTAATGGAAAAGATGTGAGAATAGCGATAGACCTGGATCTTCAGAGAGCGATTTACAAAGAGCTTTTGGATCATGTTAGAAAACACAGGGCAACCTGCGGTCATGTCATAGTTATGGAATCCAAAACTGGAAAGATAAGGGCCATGGTAACAACCTCTAATTGGAACGACATCGTCATGGGTTACATAGAACCCGGATCTTCCATAAAGCCCGTTGTGTATTCCATCGCGCTGGAAACCGAATCCGTGTCTCCTGACATGACACACAACTGTGTTGGTTGGATAAAACCTGTTGAGAATCTAAAATACGTTATAAGGGACGTTGAGGCCCATGGCTTGGTCAATCTGGAAGAAGGTATTGTGAAATCCTGTAACAGCATGACAGTTATGGTGTCAAGAGCTATAAAGGATCACATAGGAGAGGAAGGTTTCTATCAATGGCTCAGAAAATTTGGCTTTGGAAGGAAAACGGGGATCGAATTGGATGGAGAGATAGAGGGAGTTTTGAGAGAACCAAGCGAATGGTCGGTTATAGATTTTGCAGAGATCGCCATAGGTCAAGGGATCGGAGTCACCCCCATACAGCTGATAAGCGCCCTGAACGTTTTTGCAAATGATGGGTACTACGTGAAACCCACGATTCTGGAGGATTCAAAAGTTGAGAAGAGGCCAGTTGTGTCTTCAAAGACGGCTCAGTTCATAAAAAATGCGATGAAAAAAGTGGTTGAGGAAGGAACTGGAAGAATGGCCAGGGTTCAAGGAATTAGTATAGCAGGGAAAACTGGAACAGCTCAGAAGGCAGTTGAGGGGAAATACACAAATCATTATCACTCGATTTTCGTGGGATTCTTTCCTTCAGACGATCCAAAATACACCATACTCGTTCATATAGACGATCCAAAAGGTGAATATTTGGGTGGAGAGGTAGCGGCTCCACTGTTTTCGAAAATCGTGAGGGTGTTGACTTCTAAAAAGATCTATAAAATAAAGATCACTAAAGGAGTCATGCCGGACCTTAGAGGATTGAGTTTAAAAGATGCCCTTTTGATACTGAAAAGTATGGGAGTAGCAGATGTTAAATATAAAGGTGAGGGAGTGATCGTCGATCAATCTCCCCCACCAGGTTCTTTCGAAATAAAGGAAGTCGAGCTCACTCTTCAACCAAAATAATTCTTCGCAGCGTGTTCTATAGCTATGGCTGCATCGGCAGCGGCAGTTATTATCTGTCTCAAATTCTTCTGTCTGACATCTCCAACTGCGTATATTCCCTTCGTTTTGGTCTCCATGTTCTCATCGGTTACAACGTATCCATATCTATCGATTTCAGCTAGGCCTTCCAAAATTTTCGAATTTGGGTCCAACCCCACGAATATGAAAACGCCATCTGTCTTCAGAACTTTTTCCTCTCCCGTCTTAACGTTCTGGACCACAACTTCTCTTACCTTCTCATCGCCTCTTATCTCTTTAAGGGTTGAATTGTACCAAACCTCTATCTTTGGATTGCTTAAAACCCTCTCTTGTAAGGTTTTCGCAGCCGTTAGGGTCTCCAGAAGCTGTATCATGGTGATCTTGTTCACTATGTTGGCGAGAAACGTTGATTCGTCACAGGCGCTATCTCCTCCCCCAACGACCACTATATCTTTCCCGGAGAACAGGTAACCATCACATGTTGCGCAGTATGAAACACCCTTACCGTTGAACTCTTCCTCTCCGGGAATTCCCAATTTCTTGGGGTTCGCACCTGTTGCCACGATCACCACTTTGGCTTTCGTTTCTTTTCCATCGTCCAGAATGATCTTTTTGAACTCACCTTCGACTTCTATCTTCGTAGCCGCTGCATTGTAAAACTCCGCTCCAAATTGTCTGGCATGTTCTACAAATTTGCTGGCGAGTTCCTCACCCTTCACACCAGGAAAACCCGGGTAGTTCTCAACAAGATGTGTCAAGTTCACGTAGCCACCTTCTATATCCCTTTCAATGACGACCACGGAAAGTCCTGCTCTCCTTGCGTATATCGCTGCGGTGAGACCACCTGGCCCTCCACCAATCACCGCAACATCGTACTTTTCTTTGAGCTCCTTCGATTCTTTGGAGCTTATTTCGAAAAATTCCACGGTTTATCACCCCTTAGCCAGTCTTAGTACCTGTTCTACAAACTCTTTTTCAGGATAGGCTCCTATGAAGAATCTGTTTGGATCTCTATCTATGACAATATGTGGAACCGGCTCTAGGACAATATGGACACGTTGGTGTTATGAAAACACTTATCCTCAGGGGTTCCTTTATTTCAGATAACCTCTCTATGGAATCCTGAGATAGACTCGGTTTTGCTCCCTTTGAAAAGACCATGATGGTTTGAAGAAGTGTTGGAAATTCATGTCCAGAAGGTATACCATAGAATCTAACACCAAGATCTTTCCCATCTTTCGTGAGAATGATGGTTGCAGGCACCATTTCCACGCTGTACTTTTCAACTTCTTCCTTGTCCTCATCGATATCTTTCACCTCAAGAGCTATTCTCGGGTCTATGGATGCAAGTTCCTCCAAAACCTGTTTTGTCAGTTCACAATATTGACATCTTGTTTCATCTTCGGCCTTGAAGAAGACTATTTTCACTTCATCCTCCATTTCCTTATCGAACATTTCTTTAATTACTTTTACGTCTTTTTCACGTAATATAGCCACTGAAATCACCTCCAAATATATTCTACTAATTTGATCTAAATTTTTATCTCATTCTCAGTAACGATATTGTGACACCACCTACAACTAAGATGAAACCCACGATGAACATATTCAGGATATGCATGTTCAAAATCAGAAGATGAAAAATAAAGAGTATAATTAGAGGTTCCAGAAAAACTGTCTTCAAATTTCTTTTCAAATATCCCCAAGAATATTCTCTTTTGTCATACCCCATTGAGAGATACATCAATCTGAATCTTCTGTTTTCATTTCTGAGGACTTTAGAGGAGCAGTTCAGAAAAAAGAAACATGACAAAATGAATATGAGTGGGTATTTAACGAGTGGTAAGGAAAACGCAACATGCTCTATTAGAAGTAAGAGACCTATCGTTGTGAACTCATTAAATATTTCAAAAGGCTTGAAAATGTCCCTTTTTTTCCTAAGCAGGGCCATGTAGAAAAACAATAGAGATAGAAATCCTCCCCCCAGAGAACAAAGAGTGAGATTCAGCATGGTTAGGATTGTCTCTTTCATTCTTCTTGTTTCCCTTCCTCTTTCTTGAAGATCTCAGATATGGCCCCAAGACTTGCAAGGATCGAGCTCGCTTCCATGGGCAGAAATATTTTCGTTGCTTTCCCATTTGCTATTTCCTTCAAAGCCTCTAGATACCTTATGGTTATGAGGTCTCCTGTTGGTTTTCCTTCATGAATCGCGTTGAATATCTTCAGTATCGCCTCGGCTTGACCTTCTGCCTCCACTATAACCTTGTACTTGTTGGCTTCTGCAACCTTTCTGATGGCCTCTGCTTGGCCTTCCGCCCTCAGTATCGCAGCGTTTCTTTCACCTTCGGCTTTCAGAATTTGTGCTTGTTTTATACCCTCTGCTTCAAGAATTGCCGCTCTTTTAGTTCTTTCAGCCTTCATTTGTTTACTCATCGCTTCCATGATATCCTGTGGTGGGTCGATCTTCTTTATCTCGACTCTCGTTATCCTCACACCCCATTTATCGGTCGCTTCATCCAAGACTGCTCTGAGTTTAGCATTTATTTGCTCTCTCCTATCACGTTTCTTAGATTGGTCTGAGCAAGCTTTATAGTTGCCACTTCAAAATTTCGAACGTTGTAAATCACCCTGTAAGCATCCGTCACTTCGTAATAGATCACGGCATCCACCGTCACAACGACGTTATCTTTGGTTATCACTTCTTGAGGAGGAACATCGATAACTTTCTCTCTCATATCCACTCTTATCATTCTTTCAAAGAACGGTATGATGAAATGAAGACCGGATCCAACCTCTCTTTTGAACTTTCCAAGCCTTTCGATCAAACCCCTCTCATAGGGTCTAACTATCCTTATAGCACTTGCTGCAAACACTATGAGGAAAAACGCTATTACAACAAGAAGAATCAGCATGATTACCCCTCCTTTCTTCTGACGACAACGTGTGCCCCTTCAACCTTGACGACCATGACTTTCTTCCCTTTCTCTATAACCTCATCATTTTCAGATAGCGCTCTCCATCTGTCACCGTTAACCTTTATGACGCCCGTTCCTTTAACGTTGTCTATTCTCTCTATAACCAACGCCTCTTTCCCCACGATCTCGTCCACGTTTATTTTTCTTGGCGATTCTCCAACGAGCTTTTTTGCTAAGGGTCTTGTAAGAAGAACAAGAACTCCCGATGTCACGAGGAAGACAATGGTTTGTGGAACGACCCCCCAGAACCATGATGTGAGTCCTGCCACCACAGCCCCCACTCCAAACCAGAAGATGAAGAAAGATGGTATAAAGATCTCCGCTATCATCAATATGAGCCCCAGAACTATCCAGAATATGAAATTGCTCATCTGTCAAACCTCCTTCAGATGATGAATTCCTTCTCAGGATCGACATACATCACTTCAACGCCTTTTAGATCTTTGAAATACTTCTTGATATATTTCTCGATCCTCCCGATGTACCTCGTCGATATGTGGTAAAGAATGACTTTTCTGACGCCTGCCTTCTTTACTATCTCCACAACTTCCTCTATAGAAGCATGATTCTTGATCCTTCTATCCTTGGAGTTAAGGAATGTACATTCATGGATTAACAGATCTGTCCCTTCCGCTTCCTTCGGATCGATAGCCAGAGAATCCCCCGTTATGGTTAGAATCTTCTTTTCATACTCCTCGGTCACGAAATCCTTCCCCATCTCTTTTACGAGTCTCACTATTTGCTTTTCATCGAGGTTCTTAAATTCCTCCTTTAGTTTCCTCCTGACTTCGAAGAGATGGTATCCAACACTTTTTTCATTACTGGTGTGCTTCGTTTTGAAAGGAACAATGAACCTCTTAAATCCCCCAGCATCCCTTAAAAAAATCTTCTCGCCAGGTTCAACAGGTTTGGCTTCGAAAGCGAATCTGAGGTCGGAGTTCGCTTTTAGAATAAAATTTATATACTCCTCAATCGCGTTGTTTCCTTTAGGATAATGCACTATCAAGGGTTTCTCTCTGTCCCCCATAGCGTTGTTCCTTGCGTTTATTATTCCCCAAAGCCCCGCTATGTGGTCAACGTGACCGTGAGTTAAAAAGATCCTTTTGAACGCAAATACCTTCGTCGCCATCCTCGTTGAAACACCTTCTCCCGCATCGAAAAGGATCCTTTCAGGAGCGTAGTACACCCACGTTGAAAAAAGCGCTTTAGAATATATCCAAAGCTCCATATCATTCCTCCTTCACTAGTTCTATTTCTACTGTTCCTTTCACCCCTCCTGGTAACCTCATTTCGATTTCGTATTTCCCCAATTCTTTCAACGGTTTCTCGAGCTTTATCCATCTTTTGTCAACATCTATACCTGTCAGCTCCGAAAGTTTCTCGGCTATGACATTCCCTGTCAAAGATCCAAAAAGTTTCCCAGACCCTCCAGCTTTAACCGTTATTTTATGAACCCTTTTCTTCAACTCCTTCAGTATACCCTCACTTCTCTTCCTTATCCTTTCTTCTTTCTTCATTCTCATCTTCAACTCGTTTTCCATACTCTTTAAAGCCCCTTCATCCAATTCTCTGGCGAGCTTTCTCGGTATTAAATAGTTTCTCGCATAACCATCCGCCACTTCTTTTACATCACCTTTCTTGCCCAGTCTTGGCACATCTTTTAAAAGAATTACCTTCAATTTATCACCTCCGCTTTCGATTCCTCGTTACAATTATCCTATACTCTTAGGAAGAGGGTCAAGTTGAGGAAATGTATCAATTAGATCCCCCTGGAGGTGAAATTTTGAAACTTTTAGATACACACGCGCATATTCACTTTCATCAATTCGATAAGGACAGGAAAGATGTTATAAGAAGGATCGAGGAAAAACTTGAACTCGTTATAAACGTTGGTATAGATGTCGAAGATTCAAAAAAGGCCTTGAAGATAGCAAAAAAGAGCAAGAAAATACTGTGTTCGGTAGGAATACATCCTCACAACGCAAAAGATACTGACAGAAACCACCTCGACATGCTGAAAGATCTGGCAGATTCAGAAAAAGTTGTTGCCGTTGGTGAAACGGGCCTCGATTACTACAGAAATTTTTCTCCCAAAGATGATCAGATAAGAATTTTTGTAGAACAGATTAAGATAGCCAGGGAACTGGAAAAACCCCTGATAATTCATGCGAGAGATTCTTTCGGAGATGTCTATTCTATACTCTCCAGAGAGACTCTTCCGAAACGAAGAGGAGTTATACACGCTTTCTCTGGAGATTACACATGGGCCAGAAAATTCGTGGACTTGGGATTCTA
>MZGO01000012.1 GCA_002084985.1 Thermotoga sp. 4484_232
CCTTCACTTTTAAATAGAAATAGAGAGGATTGTATTCGGTATCTATGAATTTTTCCACAACTTCTTCGATAACCTCTCCAATACTTTTGTTCTTGATGCGTTTCAACTCTTTGAGAATTGCCCAAATTGTTGTGTCCAGTGTGACCGTGTGTTTTTTCCTCAAAGTTATCCCCTCCTAAAGACCCACTTATTATACAATACCCTGTTTTGTATCTTACTTGTACATTCAGTTAGTTTTTTATGACTTTTTAAACATAACGCATTGTTGGATTTTTATTGATAATTTTATTATATATGATTCTTGAATTTTTGCGAGAATATTGAAAACAACCTGGCATGTCATCATTTAACATAGTTATTTTCCTATTTACTGAAATACACATCGTGATCAGCTTTTGATCTTCCACGAATAGTGGTATCCTTTCAAAATTCCCACCACATCACCCGATCTTTCCAGATACTCCAAAAGCGATGATACATAGGATCTAAACAGATAATACGTTCCCTCCGAAATGGTTATCTCGAATCTCTCGCCAAGGAGTTTCATAACTTCCTCCAGAGATCCTGGTTGTTTCAGATTCTCAAGAAGAAAATTCAGATGATTTTCAATCACCTTTCTGTTGAAGTTGATTTCTCTCTCAGGATCCGTGAGAGGTTTCCCATGAGACGGAACCACAATCTCGAAGCTCATCTTCAGTATTTCACCCATTCTAGCAAGGGCTTTACCAACGTCGGAGTGATAGGGATATCCGTATTTCTTCAAAATTTCGGAAGAAAAGAACACATCCGCAGAAAAAAGGATTCCATCGGGTGTTAAAAAACCCACCATTCCGGGAGAGTGTCCGCTCAGGTCAATCACTTTCAGTGGAATGGACACGTTCTCCAGAAAATCCGGCGAAACTGGTTTTATTGAGAAAAAACTTTTTCTCAAGCATCTCGCAGGTCTTGCACTGTACAGATAAAATCCTTCCATTTCTCCGTCGACGAAGAACGAATACTCTTTCCTTGGCGCGAGGATCCTCGCTCCCAGCTTTTCTGCAAGGTAATCGTTCTGGCAGTGATCTGCATGGAAGTGAGTGTTCAAAACGGTCAATCTCTTTCCGTTGAACTTTTCAAAAATGCTCTTGACACTCTTTTTATCTGTACCGGTGTCTATCAGGTAAACCTCATCATCATGAACAAATATCCCCAGATTCGTTGTCCCTGGTACATAGAAGGTTTTTCCTCTGAGCACCTCCATGTTTTCACCTCCTTTATTCCCTCGTAACAGTGCCAACCAGAGCAGCTCCCAAAGTCATTATGAGACTCATGAAAAGGAACATGATGAAGTAAGACTTTTCTGCCAGCAAACCTGCAAAGAACGGCCCAACAGACATTCCCAGCGATCTTGCAGAGTTCAAAAGTCCCATTAAACTCGCTCTCATATAGGGTGGACTCTTTTTGTTTATGAAATTCGTGACACCATTTATAAAAGCACCTAACGCCATTCCCAAGAAAGCGTATGCGAATACCGGTGCCCATTTCGATATAAATGGCTATCACTGCTAGGGTACCTGAAACCCCCATTTGACGCAGGAAACTGCCAACGTACATAGCCCATAGTCCATCTTTCAGCAAGACTTCTTTTCTGGAGACATTCACACTCTTTTCAATTGTTTTCAAATTTTCAGGAATCTGAAGAGATGGTATAACTGCAAGAGCCATTATCACAGAGAACAACACCATAGAGGTTTTTATATCGAAAGTCATGAGGAGAACTCCCATCAAGATCCTGCCAAAAAGAAATCCCAAAGATATGGAGGAGTTATATATAGAAAAACCAACATAGGCTTTTTTTCGACCTTCACCAGCGAACGCCAGGGCAGATGGTTCGAAACCTGCACTGACAAAAGCGATGAGGGAAGCGATGAGGATGATTCTGACGGGATTTTCCACAACTATGTACAGAGGGTACAGAGAAGATGTGAGGGCAAGGCTAGACACTAAAAACACCTTCCTCTTCATCAACCTATCGGACATGTATCCCCAAAATGGTGATGAAAGAGTTCTTATACCACCTCTCACTGTCGATAAAAGACCGATCATGAAGAGCGAAGCTCCAACATCTCTCATTCTGAACTGAAGGAGCATCCCTATGCTGAACAGGCTCATCGATCTCAGCATTGTCGTTAGAAAGAATGCCAAGAAAATCACTCCTTGTAAACTTTTATAGCCTTTTTCAATCTCTTTTCACCATCGTGAGCGTAACAGTAGGTACATAGGAAAGGACAGGTGTTGTAAAAACCTATATCCACACTTTCCCAGCATCTGCACAATTTCCTTTGTCCCCTATCTTTTCCAGAATTTCTCGTATACTCCTGAAACACAGGGTCATCTTTGAGATGGGGATAAGGGATACTTGGGTCGATGCAGCTTCCAGGAATTATCCTTTCATCGTAGAACGGTTCAGCACATGTATGAAGCTCCATACCACGGCTCTTTGCTATTTTGTATATGTTCAGAAGAAGATCTTTTCTTTCATCGTGGCTGAGATCCACAAACTCTATGTTTCTTTCTCTGAACCTCCTGAGAACCTTTCTGTAGGGTGTTAAAAAACTGACAAACATCCTGGTCGTGTAACCCTCGAGTTCTTTCGATATGACCTCTATTTTCCTCAATATAGCCTCTTCTGTTAACCCCAAGTTTTTCGATATTATGATCGGGTCGAATCTCCAGATAACTCTATCCTTCCCCAGAATCGATGACAGTTTTTTGAAAACCTGTAGCCTTTTTTGAAGAGGTGGTAGGTTTGGCTCCAGAATATGAGGATAATCGTTGAGTGTGAAGTGAAAGTAATAGAAAGTATTTATTTCTTTTAAAAAATCAAGAAAGGGCTCTGGAAATTTGCTCCAGAACACGATGACACGCGTTTTGTCGAAGAGCACTTTCCTTGTATCTTTTGGATTGAAAGGGTTTTTCCAAATTGTGTATCCCCTCTTCCAAACCCTTAAAAACCATTCCCCGAAAAATGCCGGAATGTCCGTCCTTCTACTTGCAGAGACGATCACGGGATGAATCTCTTTCAACCTCACTCGCACCTCCAAATTCATGATACCATAGTAGGATGGAGGGAAATCTATGTTCAAACTCGTGAGTGAATTCGAGCCGACAGGTGATCAGCCTCAAGCTATAGAGAAACTCGTTGAGGGGATCGAAAAAGGTTACAGGTTTCAAACGCTTTTGGGGGTTACAGGAAGTGGAAAGACCTTCACGATGGCGAACGTCATAGCTAAGGTCAACAGGCCCACCCTTGTGATATCCCCAAATAAAACTCTTGCTGCGCAGCTGTACCACGAGTTCAAAACCTTTTTCCCGGAGAATCGTGTTGAATTTTTCATAAGCTATTACGATTATTACCAGCCGGAAGCTTACATCCCAACCAAAGATCTCTACATAGAGAAAAACGCCGATATCAACGATGTCATCGTCAGAATGAGGATGTCCACTTTGAAATCCCTTCTCACAAGAAGGGATGTTCTTGTCGTTGCGAGTGTCTCATGCATCTACGCAACGGGGGATCCTGCGGATTTCGATAAGATGAATATAAAGCTTTCGGTGGGAGACAGAGTGGATATCCTGAAGCTGATGAAGAAACTGGCAAGAATCGGTTACATGAGGAAAGAGGCTGTGGATCTTTCCGGTTGCTTCAGGGTGAGGGGGGATGTAATCGAAATATATCCAACGTACCAGGATGAAGGTATAAGAATAGAACTCTTTGGAGATGAGGTGGATTCCATAGAGCTTATAGATAGGATGAATCGAAACACTTTAGAAAGGCTCGACAAGATAACCATATATCCTGCTCAGGAGTTCATAACTACTGAAGAGAAAATAAGAAGGGCTGTTGAATCCATAAGAGAAGAGTTGACCGAGAGGTTGAACGAGTTGAGAAAAGCCGGAAAATTGGTTGAAGCGCAACGACTGGAACAGAGGACTCTCCACGATATAGAGCTCCTGGAGACCATGGGGTATTGCCCTGGAATTGAAAATTACTCAAGACATTTTGATGGAAGAGCTCCCGGAGAACCTCCCTACACTCTCCTCGATTATTTCGATGAAGATTTCCTAGTTTTCATAGATGAATCCCACATAACGGTTCCCCAGCTTCGAGCTATGTTCAACGGAGATAGATCCAGAAAAAAGAACCTTGTGGAGTATGGTTTCAGATTGCCTTCCGCTTTCGATAACAGACCCTTGACCTTTGAAGAGTTTTTGAGAATGGTCAATCAGATCATCTTCGTCTCAGCAACACCCGGAGATTATGAACTCTCGGTCTCCAGCCAGGTTGTGGAACAGATCATAAGGCCAACAGGTCTTGTCGATCCTGAAGTAATCGTCAGACCAACTAAAAACCAAGTGGACGATCTGATAAGCGAGATAATGAAAGTGAAAGAACGAGGTGAAAGGGCTCTCGTCACGGTTCTCACCAAGAAGATGGCGGAAAAATTGAGTGAATACCTCGTGGAGCTTGGAATAAAAGCTCTTTACATTCATTCAGAACTCGATGCCATAGAAAGAGTGGAAGTTTTGAAAAAATTGAGAAGAGGCGATGTCGATGTTGTGGTTGGTGTCAACCTTTTAAGGGAGGGTCTGGATCTTCCCGAGGTCTCTTTGGTTGCTATAATGGATGCGGATGTGGAAGGTTTTTTGAGGTCTGAAACCACTCTGATACAGATAATAGGAAGAGTTGCAAGAAACGTTAATGGAAAGGTCATAATGTATGCTGACAGAATAACGGGATCTATGAAAAAGGCCATAGAGGAGACGAACAGAAGAAGAAAGATACAGCTGGAATACAATAGAAAACACGGTATAATACCAAAAACCATTGTGAAACCCCTGGAGATGAAAGTTTTCGAAGAATTCATGGAGGAGGAAGTTGTGTATAAAGAATCGGTGAGAAACGTTCTTGAGATGAAAGAGACGTTGAGTTTGGAAGAATACATGGCTCTCCTTGAAGAGGAAATGTACAGGGCAGCGAGTGAGTAGACAGGGAGAAGTTTTTCTTTCTTTTGAAACTGGGTGTAGGAATCGCCTTTGGAATACTCGCGTTTTCGAAACTTCTGGATTTTGTCTATCAGAATTACAGAGAATACTGCCTTGCCGTTTTTTCAGGTTTCATAACGGGTGGTGCCGTGTCCATATCCAGGAAGATATCTTTCACCTTATCATCGATTCTGACATCCATATCTGCGTTCGTTGTATCCCTCTTTCTCTTCCTCTCAACACCTAAAGATCTTCCTCCAGACTATTTCATTTTGATTCTTGGAGGAATCTTTGCCGCTTTCTCCATGGTGCTTCCTGGGATAAGTGGTTCCTTCATACTTCTCATCATGGGAATATACGATGACGCCATTCGTGCCGTTTCGAAGATGGATTTGAAGATACTGATACCCCTTGGAGCAGGAGTTCTGGTAGGATTGATCCTTGTTTTTAAAGTACTTGGATTCCTCACAAAGAGATACTGGAATGCCACGATGTCCTTTCTCCTGGGATTGACACTCGCTGGAATCGTAAAGATATTCCCAACTTCCATGAACGTGACAATCCTCCTTTTCCTGGGGGTTTCATTCCTTCTTGCTTTGAAATTTCCAAAGTTCTTCGGGGAATGATCATTCCTTAACCCCTCACGTCTTCGGTATTTTCAAACCATATTTTTCGAAAACGGATTTCCTGTAGTACACCCAGCTCCAGGGGAGGAAATAGATTTTCCTTCGTGTTCACAGGAATTCTTGAAAACTCAAAACCTTGAACCCCATCTTTCTTCCAAGATTCTTAAGAACCGTTTTGGGACCAACTTCCACGAATTCCTTCACACCCAGCTCGTTCATTCTGCACATGGATTGTCTCCAAAGAACAGGCCCCGTTATCTGCTCTATAATGTTCTTCTTTATCTCCTGTGGGTCATCCGTCTCAGTGGCCGTGGAATTCATAACGATCTTGAATCTCGGTTTTCTGAACTCTATTTTTGAAAGTAGTTCCTCCATTTTCTTTCTTGCCTTTTCTAAAAATGGTGTGTGGAAAGGGCTGGAAACCTTGAGCTCCACCACCCTTTTCACTTCAAACTCTTTCAACTTTTCCATAGCTTCATAAACGGCTTCCTTCTTTCCGCTTATAACTATCTGTTCATCGGAATTGTAATTTGCTACGAAAACATCGGGAATCTTCTCCACCACTTCGTTAACAACGTTTTCAGGAGCACCTATAACCGCCGCCATGGTTCCTTTTCCAGGCGCAAGCGCCTCGCTCATGAACTCTCCTCTCTTCCTTACAATCATGAGGCCCGTCTCGAAATCGTATACCCCTGCCACCGCAAGGGCTGTGTACTCTCCCAAACTGTGCCCCGCAACTATATCTGGGAGGAACCCTTTATCCTCAAGTTCCCTGAAAACAATGTAACTTGCTATGTATATTGCCGGTTGGGCGTTCTCTGTGAGTTTTAAAACTTCTTCATCACCATCCATTATCTCTCTTATATCGAATCCAAGAACTTTTCTTGCTTTCTCAAAGATCTCACTGGCATGGGAGAATTTCGAAAAATCTCTTCCCATACCGGAGTACTGTGATCCCTGCCCTGGAAATAGAAAAGCTCTCATTCTCATCCCTCCAGATATTTCGAAAGTTCCTTGAGAGTTTCAAAAAACTCCTTCATGATATCTTCCATAACCTCTTTGACCGTTTTTATATCGCTTATGAGTCCTGCAGATTGCCCAGCCATGAATGAACCAGAATCGATATCACCATCCTGTACAGCTCTTCTCAGACTTCCGACTAACTTTTCTTCCGCTTCCATGGGGTCTGATACTTCAAGTTCTCTTATTTTTCTGGCGAAAGGTGTTTTCAAAACTCTGACCGGATGACCCAACTTTGCTCCCGTTACAACCGTGTCCCTTATAGAAGCTTTCAAAATCTTCTTTTTGAAATTGGGATGGACTTCACTTTCAACGGTGGCTATGAACCTCGTTCCCATCTGGATTCCTTCAGCTCCCAATGCGAAAGCTGCCGCCATTCCCCTTCCATCAGCGATTCCTCCTGCTGCTATGACAGGTATTTTTACACTCTTTGCAACCTTGTTGACCAGAACCATCGTTGTGACCTCCCCTATATGCCCACCAGATTCCATACCTTCCGCTATGACGGCATCCGCTCCGATCCTTTCCATCAGCTTTGCAAGGGAATCGGAAGCGACAACAGGTATAACCTTTATTCCCTTCTCCTTGAGCTCAGGTACGTACTTGGAAGGATTTCCCGCACCAAACGTGATGGCATCGACCTTCTCCTCCATACAGACTCTAACAAGATCATCCACGTAAGGAGATAGAAGGAGAACGTTCACACCAATCGGCTTGTTCGTTAATCTCTTTGCCTCTCTTATAGCTTCTCTCAGAATATCCGGTGTCATGGCACCGGATCCTATTATTCCAAGACCTCCTGCTTCAGAGACGGCCGCAGCCAGTTTTGATGTTCCTGCCCACGCCATACCTCCCATCACAATCGGATACTTTATATTCAATATCTCGTTTACTCTGGTCCTTATCATTTCTTCACCCCCAGCATGAGCTTGGCTCTCGCCACGATACTCTCATCAACTTTGGCAACTCCTTGAACGATCACAACACCCATCTTTCTCTCAAGAACCTTGACCTCGTATACGAGTCTATCACCTGGTCTGACCTCCTTTTTGAATCTTGCCTCATCTATTCCAAGAAACAATGGAACCACATTTTCCGAGTTTTTGAGTAACAAAAGGCCAGCGGTTTGTGCAAGCCCCTCTATTACCAGGACACCTGGATATATGGGATAACTTGGGAAATGCCCCTGAAAAACCGGATCTGATATGGATACGTTTTTAAAAGCTACTATTCTATCCTCTTCCTCCTCGATCACACCGTCCACGAGCAAAAATGGATATCTATGAGGAAGGATCTTCATGATATCATCTATGTTCTTCATGGCTCATACCTCCCCACTACCAAGGAGACGTTGTGACCACCGAAACCGAAGGAATTCTTTATGAGGTTCCTTATCTCCCTTTTCACCGGTTCCTTTCCGACAACACCCATTCCTTCGGCTTCCTCATCGGGGTCATCGAGATTTGGCATCGCGTGTACGAAAGATTCTCTCATCTCAAGAATGCTTATGATCAGTTCGACTATGCCTGCTGCCCCTAGAAGGTGTCCGACAAGCGCTTTTGAAGAGTTTATGGATATATCCGATGCTTTCTCCCCAAAGAGTCTTTTTATGGCTTTGAGTTCAGCTTTGTCACCTACTGGCGTGCTCGTTGCATGGCAATTCACGTAATCTATGTCTTCTATCGATAATCCAGAATCCTCCAGTGCCAACTCCATCGCCCTTCTTGCCCCATTTCCTTCGGGATCCGGTGCACTCATATGGTAAGCATCATCCGTCATCCCAACTCCTTTGATCTCAGCCAAAACTTTCGCTCCGCGCTCTTTCGCCACATCTTCTGCTTCCAGAATCAGAATTCCCCCACCTTCCCCCATGACGAATCCATCCCTGTTTCTATCGAAAGGTCTTGAAGCCGACTTTGGATCATCGTTCCTTGTCGAAAGGGCCCTCATATTCGCAAATCCCACGATTGGTAGAGGAGCTATGGTCGCTTCGGATCCCCCAACCACCGCTACATCTACAAGACCCTGTTTTATCATCATGACCCCCAGAGATACCGCATGAAGGGATGAAGCACAAGCACTCACAGTTGCGAAGTTGGGACCTTTCAATCTGTATTCCATCGCAACTATTCCAGATGCCATATCTATGAGTATCATGGGTATTAGAAATGGGCTAACTTTTGAATATCCATGAGCCAGGAATTTGTTGTTCTCGTTATCCAAAGTTATGAATCCTCCCATACCCGAGCCTATGATAACTGCCGTTCTTTCTGAATATTTGGAAAAGTCTATTCCAGATTCTTCCACAGCTTCTTTAGTTGCTGCTAATGCAAAATGAACGAATCTATCGGTTCTTCTTGCAAGCTTTTTATCGATGTAATCCGTTGGATTGAAATCTCTCACCTCGGCTGCTATTTGTACAGGGAGGTTGGATGCATCGAAAGATTGTATTCTATCGATACCTATTCTTGCTTCTCTAACACCTTCCCACAATTTTTCCTTTCCTATTCCTATAGGGCTCACCACTCCCATACCAGTTACAACAACTCTTCTCACCAGATCACCTCCTGATTCTGAAAATTCTGGTGTATTATACTAACCCCGCTTTACTTAAGTCAAGAAAATGATGTTAAATGATAAAAAGTGCTTTATACAATGGGTTATACGATGCCAGGGGGATCAACAAATATTTTCCAGGAACCTTTATAAATTTTTAAAACCTTCTGCAAATCCTTCAGAAAGGACTCTGGGGTATCCACTTTAACTATGAAATGATGCCTGTAGAGACCTCTCAATTTGAAAATCGGATGTTCAGAAGGACCCAGTGTATTGTAAGAATCCCTAAGTTTATCGACAACCGTTTTTACCAGATCCCACCCTGCAAGGGGGTTGGATGATTCAAGAATGACGTGTATCAGGTGAGAATAAGGGGGGTAAGATAATTCTTTTCTTCTCTCCAGCTCCAAGTCATAGTAACCGGAGACGTCATGCTTGGAAGCAAAGATCAATACAGGATCATCTGGATTCCAGGTCTGGATGATCGCTTTTCCCCTGCCTCTTCTTCCCGACCTTCCAAACACCTGAACCAGCAGCTGGAACGTCCTTATGTTCGTTGTGTAGTCGGGTATGAACAGAAGACCATCCACATCCAAAACGCAGACCAAACCTATATTCGGTATATCGAGGCCCTTCGTTATCATTTTGGTACCAACGAGAATATCTATTTTGCCCTCCTGCAATCCATTCAGATACCTTTGAACCTCATGGGGTTTTTCGATAACCTCTCTATCGATCCTTGCAATCTTCATACCAGGGAAGAACCTCACAAGTTCCCTCTCTATCCTTTCCGTTCCTGTCCCGAAGGGGGTCAATCTTCCTCCACAGACAGGACATTCACCAAAAGCAGGTATCTCATATCCACACTGATGGCATTTGAAGACATTTTTCGAACTATGGTAACTCATGGAAACATCGCAATTTTTACATTTCACAACGTATCCACACTCTTCACACTTCACGTATCCTGAAAAACCTTTCCTCCTTGAGAATATCAAGATCTTTTCCCTTCGATTCAGCGTTTTCTCCATCTCATCCAGCACCGTCTTTGAGAAACTGCCAATCCTTTCTTCCCTTCTCATATCCACGATCTCTACTTCAGGAAGTTCCCCCAGAGCTCTTCCTTTCAACATATGAAATTTCATTTCTCCCTTTTTCGCTGAAGCGTAATGATCCAGTCTTGGAGTTGCAGAACCAAATATCACGTTCAGTCCGAAGAGTTCTCCCATTTTCTCAGCAACTTTCACAGCGTCGTAAACCGGTTCGCTTCTCTGATAATAGCTCTCGTCGTGTTCCTCATCGACGATTATTATCCTGAGATCTTTCATGGGAACGAAGAGAGCGCTTCTGGAACCCACAAGGATCTTCGTTTCGCCTTTCACCGCTTTGAACCACTCCAGAACACGTCTTGCGCGCGTGAGATAACTGTGGTACACCCCAACAGGAATATCTGGAAATTTTCCCTTTATCCTCGCGATTATAGATGGAGTGAGCGACGTTTCAGGAACGAGGTATATAGCACTTCCTTCATTCAGATAGCTTCTTAAAACTTCCAGATATACTTCCGTTTTTCCACTACCTGTTGGACCGAATACGAGGTGTTTCCCCACTTCTTTACAACTTTCAGCGACCATCAATCTATCCTTTTCCATCGTCTCGGGAGGTGCTACAGCACCTTGATCTTCTTTTATCTCGATAATTCCCTTTTCCACCAGTGAGAACACCGTTCCCCTGGAAACTCCCAGGTAATAAACGAGTTCGTTCAGTAGAACCCCATTGTGAAAGATCAGGTAATCGATTATTTCTTTTTGTCTGGGAGGCAGACTGATTTTCAGAAGTTCCTGAATCTTCTTCCTCAGGAAAACCCTTTTCTTTAACCTGGGTTTCGGCATTTTGACCAAAACTTCCTTTCTCAACCTCACGATACCGGACTTCAGATAGTTGTTTAACATTTCTTCCCCATACAGCTTTATGAACTCTTTCTTTCTCACTCTTTTGAAATTCAAAAGAGGAGACAAGGATTCAACGTACTCTTCTGTGTATTTACCGATATCCCTTGGAAAGAAGAGATCCATGATCATACCGATCGGTGAGCCGTAGAATTCGCTCATCCAGAAAGCCAGGGTAATGTGTTTTTCAGTCAAAAAAGAACCGTCATCTAACCTTTGAAGGATGTTCTTTGCCTTTCTCCTCTTTTTTGTCTCTCTTAGAACGTAACCAACGACCTTGTTCCTTCTGAAGTCCACAAGGACCCTCTCTCCAGGTAGAAGTTTCTCTGAACTTTTATACACAAACGTTTTAAGTAAAGGAAGCTTTGATATGGCCACCTCGTAATAGAACATTCCTTCACCTCATCAGAAGATCTTTTCTATCTTCTTGAAACCTTCTCCAAGAACTTGTCTTACTTCTTTTATGATCACGAAAGCCGATGGATCCAGCTTTCTTATGTACCTTATGAGTTCGTTCAACTCCCTTCTCTTCACGACGACCATTAAGACCTCCCTATCCGTTCCAGTGTAGGCACCTTTTGCGGGAATATAGGTTGCGCCCCTCTCAAGCTTGTTTAAAACGAAGCTTGCTATCTCCTTGTTCTTGCTCGAGATTATGAAAACCTCACTCGATAGCTCCAGACCGCGCATTATGAAATCTATTGAAAGACCGTTTATTATGATCGCAAGGATCGAGTACATACCCGTTCTTGCATTGAATGAAACACCAGCAAGGGCCCCTATGGTGAAATCCACAAAGAGGAGGGTCTTACCCAGAGATGTTCCAAAATATCTGTTAAAAATCCTCGCAATTATATCTGTACCACCTGTGGATGCATTTTGAGAGAAAGTTATAGCCATTCCAAGAGCTGTTAAAATGTCACCAAAGAAAACCACGATGAACAGATCCTCTCCACTGTATTTGGGTACAATTGAGAATCTGTCGAGAAAATCGACGAAGAAATTGAGGACGAAGGTGCAGTATATCGTTTTCGCACTGAAATCGAAACCGATAGTCAAAAAAGCTATCAAAAATAGAATGCCATTCAGTATGTACATCCACACTCCAACGGATATGGGGATGAAGTGGTTTAGAATTATAGAAAGCCCACTCACCCCTCCAGCTGCGATGTTACTCGGTATCAGGAATATCACCAATCCCAAAGCCGTTATGAAGGTTCCAACCGTTGCAAAGAAATATTCTCTAATCGTTTCCAATCTGTTCAAATTCTCACCTCCAAAAATAAAAGGGGACACGAAGGTCCCTGAGGGGTATTCACGATGTTTTCGTCATTCCAGAGAATCTCTGCTCACGAAAACTAAAGATTCAACAGGCACGTTCAAAAATTCAGCCACCACATCGCATTTCACAACCAGGAGGAAGAATAGATTCTTTCTGTCTTCGTCCACCAATCCTTCAAAATTCCCCTGTCCCTTTGAGAGGACGATGTCAGATTCGAAGAAATGTTTCCTGAAACCCTCGTTGGAGAAGTCCAACATGGTACCGGGAAGTTCCATACCGGAACTTATGATGTTCGCTACTTTGTCCATACCAACACTCAGGGCATCTTCGACCGTCACATCGTTTATAACGGGTGAAGCCTTCGCGGCGACTGTTACCTCGAGAGAAGGGTTGTACTCCTTCATTATCTCTATGAAGAATCTATCGAATACAACCTCTCCAGAGTTATCGAGAACATACAGTAGAGAAAAAGCGTTTTTTATGGATTCCTTGAATCTTTCAAAATCTTCTTTGCCGAAGGGTTTACTCAAAATCTCCTTTATCCTTTCAAAAGCTCTTTTCTCGTTCCAATCTGGTAGTCCAAGATCGATAAGGTTACCAGCAGCTGCGAGTTTCGATGCATCATATAAAGGATCCGCTGAGCTTCTTATCATTGGTTTCAACTCTTCCAGGATTCGTTCGGCCATCTCGTTTGATCTCTTCTTCTCCTCGATATACGGATCTTTGGCGTTCAGGACTTTTTTTAGGTACGTATGAACTCTCCCTCCAATTTCCAGAGGCTTCAGACCCCATTCCATCTCGGAAAGTTTTTTCATGATCTCTTGGATCCTTTGCCATTTCTTGTGATGGCTCTTTTCATACTTGCTGAGAACTCTCATAGCCTGATTCAGCGTACATATCAAACACCTTGCATCAGCTCTCATCTGATCCTCCCTCCAATTTTTTCGCGATTCCATCCACTATGTCTTTCAATGTTTTTATCTTTTCAAGTTCTTCATCCTCTACTCGTATACCGAAGGTATCTTCAACGTACATAACGATATCGACGAGGTCAAGAGAATCTGCTCCCAGATCTTCTATGATGTTTGCATCTTCTTTAACATCATCGAGGTCTATACCCAATTTTTCCGCAACCATTCGCCTGACTTTTTCCAGTATTTCAGACCTTTCCATCATCATCCCTCCTCGATCATCACCTTCAACAGTGAGAATCCTCCTTCTTCGAGGAACACCAGAATTCTATCATCACCATGTTCTTTTTCTTGCCAGCCTTCTCCCTTCCATTCCATACATTCTTTCACAACAACTTCTTTTCCAAGCGTCATACTCACAATCACATCCATGGTTCTTGGGGATCGAGCATCAAGGTTTGCAAGAACGATCAAACCGGTGCTCTCCTTCCAGAAGCTGGCATTCGCGGTCTTTCCATCTTGCCAGCTCAAATAAACAGGTTTGTACTCTCCATCTACTAGAAAATCCAGAACTTCTTCTCTCACATTGGATAATTTCTCCAAAAATTTCATAATATCCTTTTCCGCTTCATCCCAGTGGAGGGCGTAATGATCGAAGAACGCAAGCTTACCGAAGAACTGATCCTCAGGATCAAGTGAAAGCTTTTGATTTATATCTGTATCTAGTCCAAGATTCATGGGCTGTCTTTCTCCGAGTTCCTGCCCCGAATTTATCACGAACATTCCATTTGGAGAGAACGCGCAGAGAAATGGAACTAGTTTTACAAG
>MZGO01000013.1 GCA_002084985.1 Thermotoga sp. 4484_232
GAACAACTTCTAAAGCTTTTTCAAAAGCTTGCTGAGCTGCGAAAGAAGCCCATTCACAATTTTCTGTATCAAAAAGAATTTTTGAAACTTCTAGATCTTTTTTTGCCTGCTCAAACCAGTCTTTACTCCTTTCCGAAATTTTCTCTCCTTCAAGCATCCTCAACAGTTTTCAACTCTTTATCGACTTTCTTCAAAAGTTCCCTTATTTTTAACCTCTGGGGACATACCTTTTCGCAATCTCCGCATTCTATACACTGCGATGCGTCTTTTCTGTCGTTCTGGAACCACTGGTAAGCTCTTTTTGCATCCTCAAGCGCGTTGTAAATATGAGCCTCGTTGTACAATCTGAAAATACCAGGTATGTCGACCCCATTGGCGCAGGGCATGCAATACCCACACTCTGTACAGTTGATTAGCATCATATCTCTGTAGCAGTTTTGGACTTTCCTTATCGTGTTCAAATCCTCTTCAGTCAAGGAATACTCGACAGGAGACCAATCTCTTCCAGATTCTTCAAAGATCTTTTTCACTCGTTCGGGAGGCCTTGCGAGTTTTCCTCCCTTCAAAGGTTCCATGATGATAACTGCTATATTCTTTGAACCGGCGTACTTCAAACCTCGTACCCCAGCTTGATAGTGCTCATCCATGTAATTGAGCTGTATCTGACAGAAATCCCAATCGTAGGAATCTATGATTTCACGAAAAGCTCGAAAATCATCGTGGAAGGAAAAACCAATATACCTTATTTTTCCCTCCTCACGAGC
Organism: Thermotoga sp. 4484_232; assembly: GCA_002084985.1. Next base: position 765 of record MZGO01000013.1, read on the forward strand.
TTTTTCGAGAAATTCGAAAGCGTTCAGGTTCCTTACCTTCTCCCATCTTTTCTTGTTCAAAGCATGGAGTAGATACATATCGATACGATCTGTATCAAGTTTTTGAAGTTGCTCATCCAGAAAGCGTTCGAAATCATCGTGAGATTCTACAAGCCATACTGGAGATTTCGTGGCAAGGAATACTCTCTCTCTGTACCCATCTTTCAAAGCCTTTCCAACCAGATATTCACTGCTTCCCTTGTGATAGGGATAGGCTGTGTCCACATAGTTGACCCCATGGTCTATGGCGTATCGTATCATCTCAATCGCTCTGTCTTCATCGATTTTCGCTTCGTCCCCATCTAAAATGGGGAGCCTCATGGCACCGAATCCCAAAAGGGAAACCTCTATGTCGTGTTTTCCAAATTTTCTGTATTGCATTTTCGATCCCTCCTTGAAGTATCAAAACCTTATCCTGAATCTTGTGAAGTTCTCTGGTTGTACCTCCTCAACCTTCACATTCGTCACCACTGCCATGGAGGGCCCTCTCGACACTTCCTTCAGAAAACTCTTCAAATCGTTCTCATCGCCTTCTGCATGTATGAGAACGCTGCCATCAGGCATGTTCATCACGTATCCTTTTATCCGGTATCTTCCCGCAATCCTCTGTGTGAAATATCTGAAACCAACTCCCTGTACCAAACCTTCAATTCTTATTTTCAACGCTTTCATCACTATCACCTTTCAAATGGACATCGACCTGTTGGAAGGGTATTTCTATTCCTTCTTCATCGAAGTACTTTTTAACCCTCAGTCCCAAAGCGTTTTGAGCGGGAAAGTAATTTTCTCTTTTAACCCAGAATCTCAGTTCGAAGTCTATCGATGAGCTTCCAAAACCCTTAAAAATTATGGAAGGCTCCGGATCCTTTTCAACCATCTCTTCATCCTTCAAAGCCCTTTCGAGGACCTCTATCACTTTTTTCAAGTCAGAATCGTAAGAAACGCCAACAATCAATGAAACTCTTCTCACAGGGCCAGGCCAATAGTGCGTGATCCTCTCGTTCCAGACGATCTTGTTCGGTATGTATACTCTCTTCCCATCGAAAGTCTTTATGAGCGTGTGGTTCAAATAAACAGCTTCCACCGTTCCAGCTGTCCCACCTATGTCCAGAACCTCCCCTTCTTTCACTGTACCCGAGCTAAGTAGGAATATACCGGCGACCAAATTCGACAAAGGTTCCTGAAGAGCAAAGCCAGCTACGATACCACCAATTCCAAGACCGGTTATCAAAGGTAAAAGACTCACATCCCAGATATCCAGGACTATGAAGAGAACAAATATAGAGATCACAATTCCCAGGATTAGCTTCAGAGTGTTTTGCATCCGGAACTCTTTGTTGAACTTCAAGATCAGTTTTAATAGCCATTTATAAACTTGTTTAAATAGCACATAAGAGATTGCCAGCGTCAGAACAGTCAGGACGACCTTGATAACGATCTCCTTCACCAGGACACCTCCGCATGTACGAAAGTTCCAAAACTATAGGAAAGATCGTTCAGAGGATCCTTGAAAGCTAAAGGATTTGAAAGGCCATATCCTCCAACACCTATTTTGAACCCGTTCAATTTCAATCCGATCCCACCCTGGAACAACCAGGATTGATCCTTACTCTCTAAAGATGTTAAATAACCTGTGGTCAGGTCGATTGAGAGGTTCTTCTGTTTCAAAAGAACGTTTCCAAAAACCTTTATGAGATCTCCTGATTGAAAAGTTGCCCCTCCTCCTATCTTTAAATTCTCACCTCCGAAAGATATTGAACCTCCAATATCGCCTGATGGGTAGTAACTTTTTTCCTGAGACCACAACCTGAAATTTCTTATGATGAACGAGTATTCCATTTCCTTCGTTATCGCTCCCTGGACACCAAAGTCAAGGAGGGCTGAGAGAAAATCCTCTTTCCCCTTGAACCATTCGATCTCTAATCCTAAACCGTATCTCACACTGGCAAAGCCCGATACGAAGTAGCCAAAAGACAACCTCGAGAGCTCTTCTGTTAGGTATCTTTTCAAAACCAAGGCCCCTGCAAAACCATATTTTGGAGGTTGCACCAGCGCTATTTCAAGTCCGTTCAGGTACGACGTTTCTGAAGCTTTGTAGGAGAAACCTATCAGGAGGGAATCGTTTTTAACCTCGTAGAGGCCAGCCGGGTTCCAGTGATAAGACCACGGGCCGGTGGATAGCGGGCCCATATCCTCGACTAAAGGATCTAGAACCTCAGAAAAGGTGAGGATAGATGCAAGAAGCATCGTGAAAATGACGAACTTTTTCATTCGCATCGCACCCCCTTCTCATAGACTGAGAGGATCTTCTCTTTGAACTCGGGGAATCTTTTCTCTAAGATGAACTTTCTCATCTTACTCACAAAATTCATCATGAATCTGATGTTGTGGTATGTCAAAAGCATTTGTCCCAAGACCTCTTCTCTATCTAGAAGATGCTGTATATAACTTCTTGTGAAATTTTTGCAAACGTAACAATCGCATTCTTCATCTAGAGGATTTTTATCGAATCTGTACTTCGATGCCCTCACGTTGATTCTACCCTTCCATGTTAAAGCCGCACCATGTCTTGCAAGCCTTGTTGGAAAAACACTGTCGAACATGTCCACACCTCTTTCAACGAGCTCCACTATCAGATCTGGAGACCCCGCTCCCATGAAGTATCGTGGTTTATCTTTAGGAAGAAACTCTAATGTTACCTCTGTCATATCGAGAGTTTTCTCCCTTTCCTCACCGATACTCAATCCACCAATGGCGTATCCATCGAATTCCAAAGATGTTATCTGCCTTGCGCTTTTAACTCTCAGATCCCTGTATGTACCTCCCTGTACTATCCCGAATACAGCTTGCGTGGATCCCTCCATGGCCTTTTTAGATCTTAGAGCCCAAAGGTAAGTTCTCTCAACAGCCTCTTCGACGATCTCTCTATCAGCGTTTGGTGGGACGCATTGGTCCAGAACCATTGCTATATCGGACTTCAAAACCTTTTGAACCTTCATGGATATCTCGGGAGTTATGAAAACTTTAGAACCATTTATGGGAGATCTCAACTCAACACCTTCATCGGAAACTTTGCTGCCTTCAGCTAAACTGAATATCTGAAATCCCCCACTATCGGTGAGAATTGCTTTTTTCCAACTCATGAAAGTCCGAGGGTCTCATCAGTTTAACATTCGCGTTGGTTCCAACTGGCATGAATACAGGTTTCTATCTCCAGTCCATTAAGCTTCAGAACACCCGCTCTTGCTTCCCCATAAGTTTCTATGACCTCAAAGCCAATCATTTTCTCTTATCAACTCCTTTATCCTCCTCCAGCACCCATAAATCTGATTCTCCAGCTCTTCCAGTTCCGTTCTGTAGTAATCTTTCTTGTTTTCATCTTTTATATGCCTCAGATTTATCAGAACGTTGGCTTTGGCTATTTCAAAAGCCGCCCTGCATAATTCAGCGGAACTCAGCGCATCGGAAACAGCGTTTTTGTTACCAAATTCTGTCACCACCTCCGTATCCTTTATTACGTCCCTTATGATCCTTGCCAATTCGAACGGAACATCTGCTGCTTTTATAAGCGCTTCTTGGATCCTTTTTTCTCTTTCTTTTTTCTCATTCTCTGTGTTTTTAGGGAGTTTGTAAGCCATCATGACTTCGTTGAAGGCTTCCATATCTTTCTTCGCTATGTCCATGAGTCTTTCTCTAATATTTTCCATGTTTTCAACGATCCTTTCCATCTCGGATTCCCACTCCTGATACTTCTTTTTACCTATGGTTAGATTCGCCACCATTTCGGTAAGTGATGCGGAAAGCCCGGCAACCACAGCTCCAACGGCTCCTCCACCTGGCGTTGGTGTTTTCTCTGCTACCTTATCACAGAACTCTTTGATCTTCATTTCTCTTATTTCCATCACTTCACCCCCGCTCCACAATTCTCACACCAGAACTCGTTCCTATTCTATTCGCTCCACTCAGGTACATCTTCACAGCATCTTCATAAGTTCTTATACCTCCGGCTGCTTTCACTCCCAGCTCATCCCCCACGACCCATTTCATGAGATGGACGTCCTCCACAGTGGCACCCTTCGGTCCAAAACCGGTAGATGTTTTAACGAACTTTGCTCCCGCAATCTTTGATATGACACACGCGGATATTATCTCCTCTGGGGTGAGAAAACCAGTTTCCAGAATTACTTTCACGGGTTTTCCGTCGACAGATTCAACCACACCCTTTATATCCTCATAAACGTATTCCCATTCCTGTGCTTTCAACATGCCAACGTGTATAACCATATCGAATTCATCCGCTCCTCTCTCTATAGCGGTTTTGGCTTCTAGAGCCTTCGTTCTCTGATCAGTTGCTCCCAAGGGAAAACCTATGACTGTCACCACTTTTATGTCAGTGCCTTCAAGAGATTTCCTCGCTAAACTCACATAACTTGGATTCACGCACACTCCAAGAAAATCGTACTTTTTTGCTTCTTCACAAAGTTTTTCAATATCATCTGGTGTTGCTTGGGGTTTGAGATTCGTGTGTTCGATCATCTTCCTCAAAACATCCAAAGGAACCTCTTTCTTCTCAACTGAGAACTCGTACTCCGCTCTATACTTGTCTATCATCTCTTCTATCTTGTACTCCAGGTTACTCACGATCACCCTCCTTTCACAGTCCCAGGTCTTCAGATATTCCCTTCATGGAGTCCAGAGCTATCTGAAGGAACTCTTCAAGACTCAGTCCCAGCTCTTCACAAGTTTTTATCTGATCCCTGTTTGCTCCTCTTGCAAAGGCTTTTTCCTTGAATCTTCTCAGAAGATGGCTTTTTCAATTTTAGTTACTCTTTCTTTTTTTCCACAGTGAGCTAATATGGCATCTTTTACCTCCTGGGGCACGTCTTCATCTTTTAAAAGTTCTAAAGTCACATAACCATGTTTTTCCGGTTCATCCTTCGTGTAATCGTAATCCAGATCATGAAGAAGCCCAGCGATACCCCAAAGTTCCTCATTTTCGTCCAGCCTTCTTGCAAGGCCCCTCATAACGGCTTCTGTTGCTAAAACATGCTTCACCAAGTTCTTTGTTTTTATATGCTCTTTCACCAGATTCAGGGCTTTTTCCCTTGATATCAACGTCTTCACCCCCATTTCTTTTGAAACTGTAGTAACTCCTCTTTGAAACTATTATATGATCTATCAATTCTATTCCCAATATCTCCCCCGCTTTTTTGAGGACCTCCGTTATCTTCTTATCCTCGAAACTTGGAGTGGGGTCTCCTGAAGGATGATTGTGAACGAGTATGATGCCAGATGAATTGGTTCTAACGGCTGCTCTGAAGACATCTCTTGGATGTATTAAGCTGCTACTCGTCGTTCCCAAACTGACATCGACGTGTGTTATGAGATGAAGCTTCGAATCCAAACATAGAACTCTCACCATTTCCTTATCCAGAAATCTCATATCCTGACAGTATTCGAAAACCTTCCTCGGATTATCCAGTTTCTTCGGCACACTCTGAAGTTCTTCATGGAGCCTCCTACCGAGCTCAAATGCCGCTTTCAGTGTGACCGCCTTGACTGTTCCTATACCTTCGATAGATTCTATTTCTTTTATACTTGCGTTCATGAGGTTTATCAGGGATCCCTCAAATTCATCAAAAAGTTTTTTTGACAGGTCAAAGACGCTCACACCTTTAACACCTGTCCTTAGAAGTATCGCCAAAAGCTCAGGAGTCGACAGAGAAGATGCGCCTGACTTTATCAGCCTCTCACGTGGTTTCAAGGCTTCCACCAACCTTTTTTGTACAGGTACTCCCACACTACGCCTACAGGAAAGCCCATAACGGTGTAAAAATCCCCCTCTATTTTCTCCACGAAAACAGCTCCCAGATCCTGTATACCATAGGCCCCCGCTTTATCCAGAGGCTTAAATTCACTCACATAGAGCTCTATCAATTCCTTGGGAAGATCTCTGAACTTCACCCTGGTCCTAGAGACGAAAGTTTCCTGTCCAAAAGTGTGAGCGAAGGAGACGGCTGTGAAAACCTCATGCCAGTTTCCAGAGAGCTCCTCAAGGAATTTCCTGGCTTCTTCGACATCCTTCGGTTTTCCCAGTATTTTGGATTTGAAAAAAACGATGGTATCCGAGCCGATGACCATCACATCCTGCTCGTTGATTCTTTCAAAAACCTCTTTTGCCTTTATTTCCGCCATCTTTCTGACGGTTTCTTCGGGATCAGGGCTGTGGAATTCTTCTACCTGTGGCTCCACCACATCAAACTGTATTCCCAGTCTTGAAAGGAGTTCCCTTCTTCTTGGTGAAGAGGACGCCAAGATCAGTTTCAACTATTATCCCTCCCAACTTCTTCGCGATGTAAGCGTTCGCGGAAGCTGAGATGATACCAAAGACGATCATAAGAGGAAACAATGCAAATATCAAAGGGCTCTTTATGAAGAGGGATGCTATCAGGAATTGCGTGAAGTTGTTGGAAATGGATCCTAAAACGCTCAAACCAAGGTAACCGAATTTTCTAAAACGACTCATGTACGATTCAACGATGGATGCCGACAGTGCTCCAAAAAATCCCATAAAGAATTGTGGGGATAAGAATTTCCCTACCATGAGACTTCCAACTATACTCTTCGCTATCGCCACAAGAGAAGCTTCTTTGAGCCCCATTTCAACAGCGAGAAGAAGAACTACCGAGTTGGAAAATCCCCATTTACCGAACACTAAAGGAAAGGGTATGAAGGATTCTACAATGTACATTATAGAAGACAACGCTGTGAGTGAGGATAGCAGAGAAATTTTCTTCACCATGTCATCGTGTCGTATTTCCTTTTTACGTTCTCGAACGTCACGATCACTTTGTTTGGTACACAAACTATCGTCCCTCCAGGCCTTATCCATTTCATCTTTTCACATAATTTCAAAGGACATGTGGAATCAACAACTCTGACTCTTTCCCCATCGAATTCTATTTTCATGAGGTACTTTCCTTTCCACTTGACATCGTATCTACCAGGAGAAGATACCCTTAAAATAACCTCTCCTTCTCTCATAACAACGACAATGGGTTTGTGATCATGCGATTGAAACACGATGAAAGGTATTGACAGAGCGAGAATAATCGTTATCAAGAGGAAATCGTGTTTCCCTAATAATCTCTTCATTTTTCTCTCTCAAACAGTTTGAAAGTACCGCTCTTCTTGATGGTTCCACCCTCAAGAACGAGCATGACATGTCCTCCCAATTTTGGAAACTCAAGCACCACGAATCTCCAATCTTTTCCCAAGACGAAAGCTGCCGTTGCCAGAGCATCTGCCGTTACCGCGTCTTCAGCTATGACGGTTGCGCTCCAGGTGCCCCGTGCTGGATATCCGGTTTTTGGATCCAGGATGTGGTGATACCTTTTTCCATTCATTTCAAAGAATCTTTCGTAATCCCCCGATGTTGCAACCGCTCCATCAAGAAGGTATATAAAATCCATCGGCTCATCTTTTCTGGGATCTTTGATCGCTACAACCCAGGGTTCTCTTCCAAATTTCGGTCCGATGATTCTAATATCACCACCTGCTTCGACAAAACCCGTTGCATTTGGATCGAAAGATTTCGCGATCTGACGGGCTTTCTCCAAAGCGTATCCTTTAGCTATACCTCCCAAATCCAGTTTTATTCCATTGAGGAGTTTCACCCTCATATTCTTATCATCGAAAAGAACATTTTTATATCCAGAATGTTTCAAGGTTTCTTTTATCTCATCATCCGTTGGGAGATGAGGTTTCATCACGTCGAATCCCCAAAGTTCTATGAGTTTCCCCAGTGTCGGATCAAAAGCGCCATCTGTTATCTGAGCAAACCTTACTGAAGCTTTTATCAGGGTAAAAGTCTCTTCATCAACACTTACCCAGTCTCCATTCGCCTCGTTGATCTTATAGATTATGCTTCTGGGATTTCTGGGATCGAACTTTACCGTGAGTCTTTTGAGTTCATCGAGAATCGCCTTTGCTATTCTCTCTGGGTTGATTTTGTTACTTCCAATGACGATGTTGACGTACGTTCCAAGGGCAACATCCTTGAGTTTGTAATAGGTTTGTGGGGGTTTGAGGATGAAGCCAAGGAGAATGATGAAAAATCCTGCTGTTCCTATAAGCATGTATACTATGACTTCTTTTCTCAATAGCGATATATTTTTACGATCTGATGCCCGCATTTTTTGCATCTACCCTCCTCATCGAGTCCAGCAGGGTCGACATCGTATCCTTTTCGTCTTATAACCAAGCTACCGCATTCGGGGCATACGGTGCTCTCATACTTTTCGTCCCAAACGTTCCCAAGATAAACATAGTTCAGGTACTTCTTCGCGAGTGTGTAAGCTTCAAGGAGGGTTTTTAAGGGAGTGGGAGGAATAGTATACTTGTAGTTAGGAAAGTATCTGCTGAGGTGAAGGGGTACGTCTTTATCCAGACTGGCAAGCCATTTGAACTCCTCCTCAAGTTCCTCCATACTATCGTTCTTCGTGGGGATCAAAAGAGTTGTCACTTCAACGTGTATACCAGCTTTATAAGCTTTTTCTATGGTTTTCATGACGGTGTCTTTTCTTCCGACAATCTCTCTGTAGAAATCGTCGTTAAATCCTTTGAGATCGATATTCATGGCATGTATGGATTGAAGCAATAGCTCCAATGGTTCCTCCTCTATTAAACCGTTGGTAACGAGAACGTTGTATAAACCTTCTCTTGCAGCGATCCTTGAAGTATCAAGAACGAATTCGAACCATATCATCGGCTCGTTGTAAGTGTAGGCTATCCCCTTGGATCCTCTATCCTTGGCTATCTGCACGAGTTGTTCAGGCGACACCTTCCTGGTTGGCTCTTCTTCCAATATTCCCGCCTTGAATTTCGCTATTCTCAGTTGTTCTTCAACGGTTTCAACACCTTCTATATCTGGAAGAAGTAAACCCCTTCTCCACCCTTTTGAGACGATCACACCATATTTTTTGGGGTCGAGCTCTGATATATCTTTAACGGGAACAGGTTCGCTGAGAACATCAACATGGACCACTATATCATCCAATTCATCGGGAGATACAGGGGGGAATCGCGGATCTTGAGTCGCAGCAGCTATAGCATTGTCCCTTATTTCCAAAGCGAGGTTCTCCTTCGTTGGAAGGAAGGTTCCAATACATCCTCGTAAGGATCCATCGGTTTTGTGGAGTGTGACGAAGGCACCTGCCTTTCTTTCGAAGAGCTCTTTTGGAAGATCAGGATGAGGATCCAGAACCTTCCCATATTTGACGTAATTTTCAATAACCTCGATAGCCCATTTAACGTATGGATGCTCCCCTTTCATAACACACCTCAGCCGAAGAATGTCATCGCCAGCTTGTAATATTCAAAAGGAACGTACTTTTTGGTTCCTATACCATATTCCAATGGAATAGATATTATCTCGTTTCCTCTGAGGGCAACCATCCTTCCGAAGTCACCATTCAGAACGAGTTCCATGGCTTTGACACCATATCTGGTTCCAAGAATTCTGTCAAAAGCGGTCGGTGTTCCTCCTCTCAGAAGATGTCCCAGAACAACCGCTCTCGTATCGTAACCCGTTCTTTCCTTCACTATGTCTGCCAACACATGGGCTATTCCTCCAAGCCTCACGTGTCCAAATTCATCCTTCTCCTGTTTGATAGTGACTTCCGTTTCAAATTCGGTTGGTTTGAAACCCTCCGCAACGGCAACCACAGCGTACCTTTTTCTTTTCATACGCTCATCTATTATCTTGATGATCTCATTCAACGTCATAGGATATTCAGGAATCAGTATGAGATGTGCTCCAGCTGCGAGCCCGGCCTCAAGAGCTATCCAGCCGGTATCTCTTCCCATTAGTTCAACAAATATCACCCTTTCATGAGATTTCGCAGTTGAATGGAGCCTATCTATAGCGTCTGCCCCGACGTTCACAGCAGTGTGAAAACCAAATGTGTAATCGGTGTTGGCTATGTCGTTGTCTATCGTTTTTGGTACTCCAACTACGTTGACTCCCATAGCTGAGTACTTTGCTCCAACAGAGAGCGTGTCATCACCGCCTATAACGATCAAGGCATCCAATTTCATTTTCTTTATATTCTCAAGGACCTTATCTTTTGTTTCAGGACTCTTAAAGGGATTAACCCTACTCGTTCCAAGGATCGTTCCTCCCAATATATGGATACCTTCCACATCATCCTCTGTGAGTTCAACGTAGCTTCCTTCCACAAGGCCTCTCCAACCGTGCATGATACCTACTATTTCGACGTTGGATGGAGAGGATTTCACTATACCCCTTATTACCGCATTCAAGCCTGGGCAGTCTCCACCGCCTGTCAAAATCCCCACTCTCATCTTTTTCACCTCCATTGATACATCTGAAAAAATTATACCATATGCGATAATTCTTAAATAAGGAGTGATCTCACATGATAGTGATAATGGGAGGTATCTTCTGGGATCAGATATTCTACGGGGAACCTCCGCATTATGAAGAGTTCATCGAGTGTCCCGGAGGGAGTGCTTTGAACGTATCCGTGGCACTGAAATTGCTGGGCTACGAGGTGGGGCTTATAGGAAACGTTGGAGACGATGCTAAAGGAGATGAGATCTTGAGATTTCTGAGAGAGATAGGTGTGAGTTTTTTGGGGAAGAGAAAGGGTAAAACGGGTGTTTTTGTCTCATCCAACGAAAGAGAAGTTCTTGGAGTTTACAGAGGGGTGAATCTTTCACCGTTTTCCACGGATCCACCAGAAGCTGAGCTGTACTTTCTAACAATGGAAATGGGTTTAAAAAACTTTGAAAGGATCAAGGAAAAACTAAAAGGAAAGAAATTGATAGTAGATGCCTTTCCGTTGAAAAGTTTCGAATTCGAACAGGATGTGTTTGTAATAGCAAACGAAGGGTTTCAGGGAAGAGCAAATATCTTCAAACTGGGGGAAAAAGGAGCCATCTGGGGTGGTATTTTCAAAAGTGTAAGAAAAAAAGGAAATTTTCCACTGGCAGCGGGAGATGCTTTCGATGCTGTTATAATAGATGGTATTCTGAAAGGCATGGACGAGGGGAATATTTTGAAAAAAGCTGTTGAAATAGCAGAGATGGTTTCGAGTATCAAGGGGACGTCTGTAGCCATTCAAAAGGTTTTTGGAGGGATTGAGCTATGAAAGTGGGTGGACAGGCAATAATTGAAGGAGTGATGATGATAGGAAGAAAAATTGCGATAGCTGTCAGAGACAAAGAAGGGAATATAGTAACCGAGATCCTGGGAGTTCCAAAAAAAGGAAAAATCATGAAAGTTCCCTTTCTGAGAGGTTTTTACAGTTTGTATCTTTCCCTCTACTTCGGTATAAAGGCTTTGACGAGATCTGCTGAGATATCGTCAGGGGAGAAGATGAAGAAGTCAGAGGGTGCGATATCTATTTTAGTAGCTTTTGCACTGGCCGTCGGTCTTTTCGTGGTTGTACCCCTCCTGATCACGAATTTCCTCACTTTTCTAAAAAACAACGAATTCCTTTTCTCCCTAGTTGAGGGTACCATAAGGATAATTCTGTTCTTGATATACGTTTGGATCATATCTTTCTTTGAAGATGTGAAAAGGTTGTTTCAATACCATGGAGCGGAACATAAAACGATACATGCCTTTGAGAGCGGTGAGAATCTAGATACTGAGAGTGTAATGAAATATTCAACAATCCATCCGAGATGCGGAACGAATTTCATCATGATATTCCTTATAGTGTCGGTCTTGACCTTCAGCCTTCTGGGTTTCCTTGGTGATATCACTATGAAGATACGGATTCTATCCAGGATAATCCTCATTCCTGTGATAGCAGGTATATCCTATGAATTTCTTAAAGTTGCCTCTGTTTTTGAAAAGAACAAAATGCTTCGTTTACTTTTCATCCCAGGTTTAGCTCTTCAATACCTCACAACATCCGAGCCGGATGAATCACAGGTTGAAGTTGCCATAACCGCTTTGAAAGCGAGTCTTGAGAAGGAGAATGACGAAGGACAGAGCAAGGTAGAGGAAAAGGGTGTAGAATTTCTCGGTTAATCCCAATAAATTGCACAATAGAGAATACGAAATCAGAATAGAAAGAGCTTTCCAGGTACCAAATCTGTTCTGAAAAACATGGTGTGTGTGGTTTCTATCCGGCAGAAAAGGGTTTCTGTGTTTCAGTACTCTCCTAAAGAAAGTTGTTGAGACCTCATAAGCGGGAAGCCCTAAAAAAATGGTTGCATAAGCTAAGTCAAAGTTCATCATCTTCAGGGAGATTAGAGAAAGCAGTGATCCCACAAAAAGTGCACCGGAGTCTCCCAAGAACACCTTTGCGGGTGGCAGGTTATAGATCAAAAAGCCGGCAAGAGCGGAAGAATACAACCCTTCTTTAATTGTAAGGAAGGAGAAGAATGCAACAGAACCGGCCAAACCATCTATTCCATCAATGAGATTGAAGGCGTTCACCATGGCTACATACCAGAATATGAAAAAGCCCCATGAGACGGCGTCAGGAAGATCCATTCCGAATATCCTTAAAGTGGGTTTGAGAATTAATAAGATCACCATGGCCCATAATGTCTGGGAGATGAACTTTAGCTTGTAAGAGATACCCTTCATGTCATCCAGTAATCCAAGGATCAACATCGGTATTGATAACACAAAAGCGGATTCCTTAAAACCGAACACCAACAGACTGAAAGTGACTGCAAGCCCTCCTGTGAAAGGAATGGAGTTTCTATGATTTTTTCTGCTTGTAGGATAATCGAGGAGTTTTAAAGGATAAGCAATTCTCATCAAGGCGATGTTGAGGATCAGTGACACCAAAAACACTGCTAGATATATCACACTTTCTCTTCCCCTTTGGTAAAGTTAATTCGCGCTTGAGGGACTAATCTCCTTATTATCTCCAAAATGCCACTGACTTCCGCTTTTCTCAGGTGTTCTTCCAAAGATTTCATATATTCTTCCACCTCATCAGGATCCAGGTCATTTTCGGAAACGATTCTGAAAACTTTTGGATGGGATGTTGAGACTCTCTCTTCATCAGGATAGTACAACTCCTCAAATAATTTCTCACCGGGTCTTATACCCGTATACACCACCTTTATATCCTGATCCGGAACGAAACCAGCAAGCGTTATCATATCTCGAGCCAGTTTATCTATAGATATCTGTTCTCCCATGTCTAAAACGAAGAGGTCTCCTCCCTTTGCATACGCTCCAGCCTGGAGTATCAGGGAGACGGCTTCTGGTATCGTCATGAAAAATCTTTTCATATCGGGATGTGTTACCGTCACCGGCCCACCCTTTTCTATCTGTTTCTTAAATTTTGGGATAACACTTCCTCTACTTCCAAGAACGTTTCCGAATCGCACAACACTGAAGATCGTGTTGCTTTTTCTTGTTGTGACGTATATCTCCGCTAATCTCTTACTGACACCCATTATCGATGTTGGGTTGACCGCTTTATCCGTTGAAACCAGAACGAACCTTTTCACATTGTATTTCATGGAGAGTTTCACAAGATTCCTGGTGCCGAGAGTGTTCACCCTTATCGCTTCAAAAGGATTTTCTTCCATCAATGGTACGTGCTTGTGGGCAGCTGCATGGAATACAATCTCCGGCCTGTATTTCTTAAAGGCAAACTCCACAATCTCCCAATCACCTATATCTGCTATAACCCGAACCTTTTTTAATCCCTCAAATCTCTCTGATAGCTCCTCATCTATCAGATAAATACTGTTTTCGCCATGTCCAAGGAGTATTAAAAGATCTGGTTCCATCCTGGCTATTTGTCTGCAGAGCTCTGATCCTATACTTCCACCAGCACCTGTAACCAGAACTCTTCTCCCTTTCAAATAACTTCCTATCTCCTCCAGGTTGACTTTTACCTGTTCTCTTCCCAGCAAATCCTCTATAGAGATATCCCTTAGATGTCCTATTCTAACTCTTCCATCTGTCAGTTCGTATATCCCTGGAAGTGTCCTAACCCTGATCTTTCTGAGATCGATGGCTTTCAATATCCTCTCCATTTCCTCCTTAGTTGCAGATGGTATAGCTATTATCACTTCATCTATTCTCTCCTTTTCAACGATCTTCATCGTTTCAGTTATTGGGCCAAATACAGGTACTCCCCTTATTCTTCTCCCTATCTTCCTTTTCGAATCATCCATGAAGGCAACGACCTTTCCAAGATGGGGTCTTTTTTCGAACTCCTCAAGAAGCATTATTCCGGCGTCTCCTGCCCCAATGATCAAAATCCTTTTCTCTCCTGCTTTTCCCTTTCTAAGATTGCTTATCCATTGCCAGGTGATTCTGCTGAGAAGGAGCAGAATGAGTGATCCCAGGAACGTGCTGAAACCAACAGATCTGGGGAGAATCGATCCTCTGTAGAAATAGAAAAAGGTCACGTTTACAAGGTAAGATATGATGCTTCCCCTAACCAAGAAAAGCATATCCCTGGGTGATGCGTATTCCCAAACGATCCTATAGTTCCCGTTCAGTATATAAACTATTGAAGAGATTAAAGTGTAAATGATAACCGATTCATCGTATTTTCCCATCTCCTCGAAATCGAAACCAAATCTCATGAACAGAGACACTATCCCTGAAAAGAGGGTAAGACCTATATCTATCAGAAACAGGATAAGTTTTCTCAGCATGGTACTACCACCTCGTAATAACTCTTACGCCGTCTTTAGGAACGGCGTCGTACTTTTTCAGGATTTCTCTCACATCTTCAGTTACGTAGACGCGAACTAGTTGAATCAGATTGCTCGTCATGAGTTTGTAAGCAGGATATTTCTTTATGTAATCTTCAAAAGATAAAACCTCATCTCTCCAATTATCATATATATACACATTGCTCTGAAGGAATTCAGCGGGATGAACCAAAGTCAATTTGTAAGGTGTATCAACCTTGAAAATATCCTCGAAGTTCTCCAAAATCCATCTCACTCTGCTCAAATCCTTCTTCTCTATCTTTCCATCGTCGAGAGCATTTTCAAGCTTCAACCTTATCTTTTGAAGAACATCCATGGCAATACTGTGACTGACAACGGAGGGATCGATCCCTTCAAGCGAGAACGGTATTTCAACGACGAGTTTCCAGAGATCTCTTTTTCTATATTTTTTGACGAGTTTGTAGGCTTCCACAAGATCGTAATCTACAGGTTCAAGAACAATATCTCCCTTCAATATGCTCTCTACAACCTCATTTTTGTCCTTTTTCAATTCCTCACAATATTTCTTGACCAGATCTTTGAAAAGTTTCTCTATCTCCACCAATATGGTTTCATCTGTGAGTTCCATGAAATCCTCCAGATTCTTGACTCTCTCTTCTAACCTGAGAGGTTTGTAGGCGTAATGTAAAATCTCCTGGATCATGAGATCTGCGGCCCTTGCTGTTTTGTGAAAATACACATTTTTATACATCATGAATCTGCCGAAGAGCATGGCGTATATATCATCCATGACCTTTATGTGGTAACACAAGATATCTTTTCCATTCACCCTTTTTACCATGGAATTTCTTATTATCCTGTCCATAGCACCTGTTCCAAAATGTCTGGTACCACTGTAATAAGAATCCCTCAGTAGAAAATCGAGTCTGTCTGCTCCAAGTGGACCTTGAACTATGTTGAATTCCACACTCCCTGTTTTTTCCCCCTCAAAAACTTCGAGGACTAACTTCATGATCTTTTCAAAGCATTTTTCGAGCTCTTTCGTATTTTCTTTTAAAACCAGTTTTAGATCCTGAATCACCGCTTTCCTCAAATCCTCTCTTGTTATTCTCTCAAAAGCTTTTGTCATTTCTTTTGGCATGATCTCCAGCAGTATCCTCTTCCTGTATTCATCGTGCCCCTCCTCTATGCCGAGTTTTCTGTATACAACATCATCAAATTGATGGCTGAAGGGACCGTGTCCGACATCGTGAAGGAGCCCCGCAAGACGTATTATCCTTTCCTTGCTCAGATCGTTGAAGAGATTCCTAGCGTACATTCCCGCTATGTGCATGGTACCAAGAGAGTGGGCAAAGCGAGTATGAGTCGCACCTGGATAAACGATGGTCGCTCCTGCAAGTTGTGAGAGGAATCTGAGCCTCTGAACAGGTGGTGTATCAACGGTTATCATTTCCAGCGGATATAGAAACACCTCTGAATGTATGGGATCTCTGGAAACTTTCTTCAACAACTTCTTTTCCCTCCTCTTATGGCATGTTTATTTTACAACATATATGGTATTATTAAAAATGAAAGAATCAGGAAGAAGGTCATACAATGGCGAGGTGGGTGCTTCCGGAAGTAGACCATGAGGATGTTGAAAGATTAAAAAGAGAGTTAGGGATCTTGGAAACGACAGCAGAAATTCTGGTAAGAAGAGGATACAAAAATCCTCAAGAAGCTTGGGAATTTATCAACCCAACTTCTAATGTTATAAACGATCCTTTCCTCATGAAAGATATGGAAAAAGCAGTTGAGGTTCTACTCGAAGCGAGAAAAAAAAGAGAACCGGTCCTAATATACGGAGACTACGATGTTGATGGAATAACGGGTACAGCCCTTCTGAAGGAATTTCTGGAAAAAAATGGTTGGAACGTACTGTGCTACATCCCTCACAGAGTTGATGAGGGATACGGTGTCCAGCCAGATGTTGTGAAATTGTTCGCCTTCGATGGTGTGAGGTACATAGTTACAGTCGACTGCGGTATAACAGCGCACGATGCTGTTCAAATTGCTAAAAGACATGGTATAAAAATGGTCATAACTGACCATCATGAGATAAAAGGCGAAATTCCTCCTGCCGAAGCTGTTATCAACCCCAAAAGGAGTGATGACCCCTATCCGTTTAAAGAGTTAGCCGGTGTTGGTGTGGCTTACAAACTCGTTCAAGCGCTTTCAAGTAGGCTCGGAAATAAGTTGAGGGATGACTTACTGGATTTAGTAGCTTTGGGAACGGTGGCGGATATGGTCCCTCTACTCAATGAAAATAGATATTTCGTTAAAAAGGGCCTGGAAACTCTGAGTAAGACAAAAAGGCCAGGTTTAAGACGTCTCATAAGAAAATTAGGGCTGAATGGTACCATAACCGCTCAGGATGTTAGTTACAAGATCGCCCCAAAGATAAACGCCGCAGGAAGGATGGGAAGCGCGGAAGAGGCTTTCAATCTGATCGTAACGACGAACTACGCAGAAGCGGAGAAACTGGTGAGAAGGTTGTTCAATCTGAATTATTTAAGGAGAGAGACCGAATCCAAGATATTCAAAGAAGCGATTGAGAAGATCGAGCTTGAGGGACTAGATAAGGACCCAATAATAGCGGTTGTCGATGACAACTGGCATGTTGGTGTGATAGGAATTGTGGCAGCAAAGCTGGCTGGAAGGTACAGTAAACCAGTGGTTGTCATTTCCTTGAAAAACGGTTTGGGGAGGGGATCAGCAAGGAGTGCAAATGGTGCTAACATCATGGATATATTCTTGAAATTCTCTGATCACTTTTACGAACTCGGTGGACATTCCATGGCGGTTGGTTTCACAATAGATCCCGATAAGATTGAAAGGATCCAGGTATTTGGAGAAAAGAATCAAGGAGTAAGAATGACCGTCAGGAAGGATGATAAAGTATTTGAGATAACAGGATACGGTTTTAAAAAGATCGTTGACACGATATCCCAGATTCATCCGAATTTTTTGAAATTGGATGCTGTGGTTGGCCTAAGACCGTTAAGCGGTTCCTTCCAGTTTCAGATGGTGGATTTGAGATTTTA
>MZGO01000104.1 GCA_002084985.1 Thermotoga sp. 4484_232
TGGAAAGGATTTAGGCTTCGATCCAAAGGAAGTTGGGCTTTCAGGTTCTCCAACCAGGGTTGTCTCCGTTTTCAACACTAAGGTTTCCAGAGAGTGTGTTCTATATGAAGGAAAGGAGCTGGAAGAAGGTTTGAAAAAAATCATAGAGATTCTGAAACCTTTTGTAGAGGGTGATGGAAGATGATAATGGTTCTGAACAACGCTTTCGATAAAAATTCTCTGGAACTTCTGGGAAAAGCGAGAGAGCTTGCGAGCAAAGTTGGCTATAAAGTGGTTCTCTTTCTCATAACTGGAAAGGAGGAAAATTTTGAAAGGGCAGGGGGATACGGCGCAGATGAAGCTGTGGTTGCTGTTCATCCGCGGTTGAAGAGGTTCTCGCTGGATCCTTTCCTGAAAATATCCGAACGAGTTGTGAGAAGATACAACCCTTCCATAATCATCTCACCTGCGACGACCTTTGGCAGGACTCTTCTACCAGCTCTTGCGGCGAAATTGAAAACAGGCCTTACAGCAGATTGTACAGGACTCGACATAGACGATGAAGGGAACCTTCTTCAGACAAGACCGGCAATAGGCGGAAACGTCATGGCCACGATAAAAACCCCAAACCACAGACCCCAAATGGCAACGGTAAGGCCGAAAACGTTTCCCATACCAAATTACGATGATTCAAAGAAAGCAAAAGTTATCATGGAGGAAGTTAAAGACGAAGATCTAGAGGATAGATGCTTCTTGCTGGATTTTAAAGAAAAAGAATTGGAGGCGAACATTCAGGAAGCCGATGTCATTGTATCTGTCGGTAAGGGATTGAGAAGAAAGGAAAATGTCGAGATAGCAAGGAAACTCGCAAGACTTGTTAGGGGAGCGGTTGGAGCGACGAGGGCTGTTGTCGATGCTAAATGGCTCTCTCAGGATCATCAGGTTGGACTGAGTGGGAAAGTCGTCAAACCCAAAGTCTACATCGCGGCAGGTATATCAGGTGCTGTCCAACACATAGCCGGCATGCAAACCTCAGAATTCGTCATAGCGATAAACAAGGATAAATATGCACCAATATTCAAAGTCGCAGATCTTGGGCTTGTAGCCGATGCCGCATCAACCCTTGAGGAGATCGCAAGAAGATTGGAATCCATCGAGGAGGCGGGAAATTGAAATATTCAAAGGTTACAAAAGAAGTCATAGAAAAATTGAAAGAAATTTTGGGAGAAGGTGGCGTGAGGATCGACAGGGATTATCTGGAGAGATACTCAAAGGATGAAACAGCGGAACTGGAGCCCCTCGAACCGGAAGTTGTTGTCTTTCCAAAGACACCAGAAGAGATCTCAAAGATTTTAAAACTAGCCAACGAGATGAAGATACCTGTCACACCAAGAGGAGCTGGGACCGGTCTTTCAGGAGGAGCCGTTCCAGCCCATGGAGGAATCTTAATGTCTTTTGAGAGGATGAACAGGATCCTAGAATTCGATCCTGAAAACATGGTCGTGGTTGTTGAACCTGGTGTGATAACGGATGAGATACAGAAGCTGGCAGAACAGCACGGTTTATACTATGCAGGAGATCCCGCAAGTAGTGAGAGCTCTTCTATAGGTGGTAACGTGGCGGAAAACGCTGGAGGAACCTTTCAAAAGCGTCGATGAAGCGATTCTTTCTGTACCAAAGGTTTTATCAGAAGCGGGAACTCTTCCTTCCTCAATAGAATTCATGGATAAAAAATCCGTTCAGATGGCTTACAGATTTCTCAACGAGAGTATTCCTAACATGGAGGCGGATGCCCATCTCATCATAGAAATCGAATCCGCTGATAAAGAGAGTCTATCGAAAGCTTACTTCAATCTGGGAGATAGCTTGATGAAGATGGGAGCGATAGAAGTTTACGTAGCAGATAACAGGCATCAAAGGATGAAGATATGGAAATTCAGAAAGGCGATACCAGAGGGTATAATAGCTTTCAGGCCTGTTCATTGTATGGAGGATGTAAGCGTTCCCATAAAAGAGATACCAAAGATTGTGAGATCTTCCGATGATATAGCTGAAAGACACGGAATAGAATCTCTATCCTTCGGTCATGTTGGCGATGGAAATGTTCATGCTGTGTTCCTAAAACCTATTGAAATGGATGAATCCACCTGGAAGAAAGCACTGGACGAAGCCCTTGTGGATCTTTACAAACTCACGAAGGAACTTGGAGGAACCATGACGGGTGAGCACGGTGTGGGATTGAAAAGGAAGAAATATCTGAAGATATTCATGAACGATGAGGAGATAGAGTTCATGACGAGGATAAAGAAAGCCCTGGATCCAAATCTTATACTAAATCCTGGAAAGATCTTCCCGGAGAGGGAAAGATCATGATGAGAGAGCAGAGGCTTGAGAAGATAGTTGAGCTCGTGAACAAGAAGGGTACTATGAGCTTGAAGGAGATCCAGTCCATCTTCAACGTTTCCATGGTTACTATAAGAAGAGATGTCGCTGAACTTGTCAAAAGAAACCTCCTTCAGAAGGTTCATGGAGGAGTCAAACCCACAATATATTACGATAGGGAAACGGATTTCATGAAAAGATTGAAGATCAACAGATCTTTAAAAGAGAAGATAGCGGAAAGAGCTCTGGAATTCGTCAACGATGGTGACACCCTTTTTCTGGACGCCAGCACCACAGTGTATATGCTTGCAAAAAAACTTTCCAAGGCGAAGAAGAATCTGTACATCATAACAAATGGTGTCATGACCGCAATGGAGGTATCCAAGAACAGAACCAACACGGTTATCCTCATCAACGGTGTATTCAATCCAGAAACCCTATCTTTGGTGGGGCCGCTTGCTGTTGATTGTGCGAGGAAATTCTTCACGCAGAAAGCTTTCATATCCTGCAGAGGATTTTCACCCGAATCGGGAACTTACGAGATAAATACGGCAGAATCTGAGCTTAAAAAGGTCATGGTGGAAAATACTGAAACTCTCTTCGTTCTGATCGATTCAAGCAAAATTGGGAAAAAATCTCTGGTGAATCTTGTCCCTTTAAACAAGATAAACTACGTGATAACCGATAAGATCTCAAAGAAAGATTTGTATTCGCTCATGAAAAACGGAATAAATGTTGTCACCGTTTGATTTTTTACATCCCCTCCTCATAAATTCCCTCCAATTCATATGATTTTCTGAGAACATGAATTAACAGCGGAAGAAAACGTACCATCGTGGAAACTTGCTTTCTATCATTTTGCACTTCTTTTTTATCAAACAAATAATTTTATAAATCAAATTCTATGTATTTGACAGGAAAAGCCACTCTGGATGGATTTTATCTGTCATATTATTCATTCAACTTTTATTGCATTTTCATTGAAATACCATCTATTCATTCATCAGTTTTTTATAGCTATGGATAGCATAAACATTGGAGGGATCGATATGAGAAGTTTTTATCTTTACACACTGTGTTTTATTTTATTAGTATCTACTACATTTGCTGATTTAGTCTTGAAAGTACCTATCTACAAATACAACAGAGAGACGAAGCTATGGGAGTTAAAAACATTCGAAAACATCATCAAATATCCTGTACTCCTTGCTGATTCAGAGGAAAAGGCGGAGAGAAGTTCCGAAGAAACAGATTCAACCAGCACAAACGGCACAAAAAGCGCTCAGTGGTATTACTTCGTGGAATACGTTATCTCAGAGTATGTCATAAAACAAAATGTGAGAAAGGTGGAAAAACGTTATCTCTGGGCAGATTTAGATCAAAAAGTGGGAGAAGTTGCCATATGGAATGATGAGTGTGAAAAAAGCTGTCTGCTCGATCCCTCTGAATTGGCAAAAAGGAGAAAAGGTGTACATACTGGCACATGCCTTGATCGCAAGATCCAGAGGATACGGAGGTATTTTGAAGAAGGATGCTTGGTGTGGGAAATCCGACCCTTACATGGAGCTTTACTTATCTGCAACAAAGGTCACGTGGTTTCTGAAAAAACCAGGGAATTTCTTCGCAAAAGTTCTGGAAGGTTCCATCACATCTTCCTACCAGGTAGTCATGAGCTTCTCTTCTTTTGAAAATCCGGAAAATGGTGATGATCAAACTATTCCCGCATTTTACGCGTTCACTGATCAAAAACCAAGGGAGTGGATCCCAGCTTCTAACGTTAACGGAATGGAATTCAAGTTCTCGAGAGGAACTAGTACTTTCAACATATGGCAGAAGGTTCAACTCGATACTCAAAGTGCCAGTGTGTATAAAAACAAGGGGGTGATCACGTTCACAATCTGTAACACGAAAGTTTATACAGGTGATTGAAATTCAACTTACCGAACTTAGGTGAGTTAGTCAAAAAGGAGGGGATTTGTATGAATAGGTTTTTGGTAATTTTGGTATTAGCTGTAATAGGAGTTTTAGGATTCGCTCAAGGTACGGTTAGATCATTGGATGTTTGGGAAATAACGGGAAGTGGAAGTGTCGTGCAACTTGACGAAAATACTGGAAATGCGAGAGCTTATGCCAGCATGTCAGCTGAAGGAAGTTGTAATAAAAAAGTTTGGACACTTCAATTCACAACCGAGGTTCAGGTTGCTCAATGGGCGGAATGGTCAATAAGTGCAACGAAATGGACATGGTTTGTAAGAAAACCTGGAGATTACTACGCAGACGCTATCCAATTTTCTCTGAAAAGTAATGGAGATGTTCAACTTTCTGCATCTGGTTTCAACGATCTTGAATACGCTACAGGTGGTGGGGTGAATCGTTACATTGAAACATACTATTACTTGACAACGGATGCTTCCAACACACCTCCTTCCACAAGTGTCTGGGTCAGAGCTTCTGATGTTAACGGTTCTCTCGTCGTAGAAGACAGCGCAGCTCTTCATGAAGGTATGACAGCTCACCTGTGGAACAGAATACACGTTGTGAATTGTAACTCCGCTTCCACATACAGAGACACGGGAATCATAACATTAACTCTTTTGAACCAAAAACCCTGGATAAATCCTGATGATGGAAGCTGGGGTAACACTGTAGATTACGTAACTCAGGAAAGATAATTTTTCTGAAGACTGATCATAAGGAGGGAATTGGTATGAGAAGATTTTTATTGATTATGGCGATTGTTTTTTCCTTGTTTTCCCTGACCATCGCGAATGGTGTAACTGAAGTTCCTGTTTACGCTTACGGGGACAGTGATCCAAATAATGCAAAAGCCTTCGTAAGTATGCCAACAAGTGGTTCCTGTAATAAAAATTGGGAATTCGAATTCACAGTAGAAGCTCAAATAGCACAATGGGTTAAATGGAATATAAGTGGTACGAAATGGACATGGTTTGTGAGAAAACCTGGAACGTACTTCACAGATTGCATAGGTTTTACTCTTTACAGTAATGGCGATATTGCAGTAGATTTTGACGGATTTGCGAGTCCAACTTACGCAACAGGAACCAGCGTGAATCCTTACATCGATGCTTGGTACGCGTTTGGCGACAAGTCAGAGGATGTTGCATTTGGAACATGGTATTCCCCATCTGAACTCAACGATCAGACAGCCCTGTTCCCTGACAGTGAAGAACTTCACTATGGATGGGGAACCAAACTGTGGAGCAAAATCAAAGTAGTAGAGTGTAATTCCGCTTCAACTTACAGAGATACAGGAACTATAACTTTAACACTCAAAAACCAGAAACCATGGCTAGATGACAATGGCTATTACCTGAATAACCTGGAACAATTTGTGACTGATGAAAGATAACGGAAAAGAAAAATTTTCAGGGCAGGGGAATTCCCCTGCCTTTATTCTTAAAAAGCTAAGGAGTGATTTTTATGAAGAAGTTATTTTTTATTTTAGTGTTGTTGAGTCTCAGTTCGATTTTCATAGCACAGGGTGGACCTTCTATAAGAATGGATCCGATTCTTGTTGAGAGATCTGTAAGGCCAGGAGATACTTTTTCATATGTTCTTAACGTTGAAAACGCTGATAAGTTCAATCCATTGATTTTAGATGTTTTTGTGACAGATTTTGTAGAGGATGAACTCGGAACCTACCAATTGGTTTCTCCTGGAAGAACTCCCTACTCTGCAGTCAAATGGATGAAAGTCTCTCCAGAGAAACTCACGATACCTCCTGGAAAGACGAAAACAGTTGAGGTTACAGTATCCGTCCCAAGAGGTATATCAGGTGGGTTGTATGGTGCCGTTGTCTTTAGGATACATCCTGAGGAAGGTACTGAAGAAGGTGCATTAGGCGAGACAGTTTTTGAGTTTCAGATGGCAAGTTTTCTGGAACTGGTTATAAAAGGAACAGCGCAACGCTTGGAAGCGCATGCCGTCTCCTTTAAGGTTGAAAAATCGAAGAAGTACATGTTTTTGAGGCAAAAGGTTGGGGAGAACGCTTTGGTTTTCACAACCACTGTTTTGAACCAGGGAAACGTCCACATCTTCACGAAAGGCCTTCTGATATTGCGAACAAAACAGGGTAGAACCGTTGCCCGAATGCCTTTAGGTGGTGGAAGAGGAGTGATTCTTCCTGGCGCAAAAGTGAA